>JANXRO010000138.1 GCA_025356765.1 Hyphomicrobiales bacterium
TGGGCCGGATTTTATGCGGAAATTGTTTTAACTGCCACCGATGGTGCGGGCCATGCTGTTTCAACCCCAGCCATTCGCTTCAAAATGCCAGAGCGTGATTTTTCAAAATCGCTGGCACAGGCGTTGGTTGAACAGCGCAAAAAATTAATTTTATCACCTGATGCAGTGCCTGATGTTTCAACAATCCTCACGTCATTGTTGATTTATCCAACCGACATTAAAGGCCAAGAGGGTTTGTTGCTCAACTTGGTGAACATCAAAGCCCGCACGGTGGATGCTACCGGCACTGACGATGTTGTTTCAGTCGTGCAAGATTTGTGGCCTTTGATTGTGCAGGTTGAAGACGGGCATTTGACTGATTTGCGCGCCGAGATTGAGGCCTTGAAGCAGCAGCTTGAAAACGCCTTACGCGATAAAGCGCCGCCTGAAAAAATTGATGAGTTGATGCGCAAAATGCGCGAGGCGATGAATAAATTAATGGACCAATTGGAAAAACAATCAGCGGATGGAAGTCAAAAACCGCAGCAGGGCGGGAAAGGCATTTCGCCTGAAGATTTGCAAAAGATGATGGACAAGATTGAACAGCTTTCCAAAAATGGTTCCAAAGATGCAGCGGCCCAAATGCTAGCTGAACTCAACAAACTTTTGCAAAGCCTAAAGCCCGGCCAAAGTGGCCAAGCCGAAAAAGGCGAAAAGGGCAAGAGCGGCGATCAAGAACAAATGGATGCCCTTTCAGATTTGATGAACAAGCAGCAAAAGCTGATGGATGAAACCCAGCGCATGGGCCAAGATGGCAAGGGACAAGACGGCAAGGGCTTGGGCGACAAGCAACAAGGCTTGAAAGACCAGGCGGAAAAGCTGGGTCAGGGAATGGGCAATGGCCCCGGCGATGCCTTGGGTGAAGCTGGCAAAAGCATGGGCGAAGCCCGTGGCGCATTGGAAGGTGGCGGCAAAGATGACGCCCTGGGCGCCCAAGGCGAGGCCATGAAAAAGTTGCAAGAAGGGGCTTCGAAACTGGCTGAAAAAATGGCGCAAAGTGGCCAAGATGGCGAAGATGGCCAAGCGGGCAATCGCCAAGACAACGATCCCTTGGGGCGGCCAAAATCGGGAGCAAGCAGGCCGGATTTCAGCAAGGGCAAAAATGCCGTGCCATCAGAATTGGCCATTCGCCGGGCGCGTGAGATTTTAGAAAAACTGCGTGAACGTTCCAATGAGCAAGGCTTGGATGATACCACCAAGGCCTATATCGATCGGTTGTTAAAAGGGCTTTATTAGGTCTGATCGCTATTTCACAACATGGCCAACAAAAGGCAGTTCACGGAACTGATGCGCCATGTCCATGCCGTAACCCACCACGAACAGATCAGGGCAATCAAAACCACAAAAGTCAGCTTTAATGCTGGCTGCAAGATGGCCGGGCTTGAACAGCAACACTGCTGATTTCACTGAACTGGCACCCCGTGCTGCGAGCAAGTCTTTGGCAAATGCCAAAGTGCGGCCCGACTCTAAAATATCATCCACCAACAACACATCGCGGTCTTTCACCATCGATTCAATATCGCGCAACACTTCCACTTGGCCCGATGAAGACGTGGCAGCGCGATAGGATGCCAGAATCATAAAATCAACTTCAGGCGAAAGGCCTGCATGATGCATGGCGCGAATAAGATCGGCCGCAAAAATGAAACTGCCTTTCAACACCGGCACCACCAAAAGGCGCTTGGGTTTGGTTGAGGCAATTTCAGCAGCCAGGCTTGTCATGCGGGCGGCGATTTGATCTTGGGTGAAAAGAACATCAATGCGATGTCCGTCAATTGTGATGCTGCTCATAAAGATGACTTTGAGCCGATTTCGTCTTGATGTGCAAAGCGAATTTGCAAGTTCTTTGCAAGTTCCGGTGGGGCGGCAACCCGTGTGGTGAAGCTTGTGGTTTCACCCGGGCGCAGGGGCCTTGAGGCAGTGTCCAACGTCCATTGATAAAGTTCCTGGCCTTGATCACTGTTCAACGCAAAGCGCAGCCAAGGAATTTTACGAATATCGTTGGTGGGGTTGCTGATCTCGCCTTTGATCATCAAAATCTGCTTGCCATCAACCTCGCGGTTTTGCTGTTCAATGTGGCTGATGTTCAAGCCATAGACGTTGATGTCGTAACCCAGTTTTTCATAGGCATTGATGGTGTAAGGTGCGGCAGAGACAATGGTTTCGGGCACAAATGCCGCCAGCAAAAACGGAAATGTTGCAAACAGGCCAAGCGAGGCCCAGCCGCCAATGCGCTTTAATCGTGCCTTGCGTTTCAGGGCAAAATTCTCTTGGGCGTTTTTGGCCGCTTCCACCAAGTGGCGCACATCCAAATCAGGCTCTTCAGAAGGGTCGTAAATTTTGGCCAAGGCACGGGAAGGCAGCTCTTCCAGATCAATCACCGGCATTTCTTTCCAGCGATGGCCACAAGACCTGCAAGATACGCTTAGCCCACGGCTATCCATAGGCTGTGAACCCAAATCATAACGCGTGGTGCAAGACGGACAGCTGACAATCATGTTTAAAGGGTTATGCCTTGATTCGGTCTGGTTGCTGGTGTGGGTTCGATTTTAACAAGCCTAAGCGCAATCAGGGTTAATGGGTGGTTAAGAGGGCACGTGGATTGATTGAACTCAACGCAGTTGCATTGCGCTATGGCCAGGGAAGTGATGTTCTCAAAGACGTCAGCTTCAAGATGGAAGCGGGTGATTTTCGCTTTTTGACCGGGGCATCGGGTGCAGGCAAATCAACGTTGCTGAGGCTGTTGTTTTTGGCCCTGCGGCCCAGCCGTGGGCAGGCGCTTATTTTTGGCGAAGATGTGTCGAACATCAGCACGCGCCAATTGCCTCTGATCAGGCGCAAGCTTGGCGTGGTGTTTCAAGATTTTCGGTTGGTGGGCCATCTTTCAGTGTTTGATAATGTGGCCTTGCCGCTGCGTGTGGCAGGCCAACGCCCCGCTGATTATCAGCGCGATGTGATTGATCTGTTGGATTGGGTCGGCTTAAAACAAAAAGCCAAGGAATTGCCCGAAACCTTATCGGGCGGTGAAAAACAACGTGTGGCCATTGCCCGGGCCGTTGTTTCAAAACCTGAAATTTTGCTGGCGGATGAACCCACCGGCAATGTAGACCCTGCCATGGCCAAGCGCTTGCTGCATTTGTTTTTAGAGCTTAACCGCCTTGGCACAACAGTGTTGCTTGCGACCCATGATGAACAGTTGATTGCCCAAACCAAAGGCAAAGTGTTGCGGCTTCAAAACGGAATTGTGAAAGATTTGTGATGGCCAACACAATTCAAAAACCTGCCCCCATTTTTCCACCGCGCGCGGCCCCATTGGCATCGCTTACCGTTACCATGGCTGTGATGTGTTATCTGGCAAGCCTTGCCATTGGTGCTTTGATTTTGATCAACCACGCCGTTGATAATTGGACGCATGGCTTATCTCGCGAAGTAACAGTGCAATTGCGCCACATCTCTGATGTTGACCCGGCTGTGCAACTTCAACAGTCCATGCAGGTTTTATCATCCACTGCGGGCATTTTAAAAGCTGAGCCGCTTGACCGAAAAGCGAGTTTGAGTTTGCTGGAGCCGTGGCTTGGAAAAATCACGGGTGAAGATTTGCCCATTCCACAGCTTATTCGCGTGACGCTGGATGAAGCAGCACCACCTGATTTTGTGGCGCTGGAGAAAGCGCTAAATACGGCAGCGAAGGGCGTTAGCCTTGATACCCATCAGCGCTGGGAAACTGAGCTGACACGCGCAGCATCGCTTCTTTCGAATTTGGGTTGTGGCGTTTTAGCGTTGATCATTCTGGCCAGCGTGATGTTGGTGATTTTTGCAGCGCGAGCGGTCTTAGAAGCCAACCGACAGGTGGTGGGCGTGTTGGAATTGATCGGAGCCAAAAACAGTTTTATTGCGCGGCTGAATGATTGGCAGTTTCTAAAAACCGGCATTTTGGCCGGTTGTGTGGGTGCTGTTGTCGCCCTTTTAACATTCTATGCCTTAAGCGCCACGGGCGATTCATTTTCACAAGTGGGCCAAGCTTTGGTGTTTGCACCACAGGGCATTCAGTTTATCAATCTTGCGGCTTTTGTAGCAGTGCCTGTGGTGGCCACACTTCTTGCAGTTGTCACATCACGCCTCACGCTTAGCCATATGTTGGGGCAAAGCCGATGATTGTTGCTCGGTCTATCATATTCAATGTTTTGTTTTATCTGGTGCTGGTGCTGTTTCTGCTGGTGGGATCACCCACGCTGCTGTTGCCGCGCATTTATTCCATTCGCGCGCTTCAACTTTGGGGCCGTGTTTCAATTTGGATGTTGCGTGTTATCTGCAACATCAAAATGGAAGTGCGTGGCCAAGAAAATTTGATAAATCAGCCGATGATCGTTGCAGGCAAACATCAATCAGCGTGGGAAACCTTCGCTATTCCTCCACTGCTGAACGACCCGTGCATGGTGTTGAAGCGCGAATTATTTTACGTGCCGATTTATGGCTGGCCCTATGCCTATAAATTTAAAATGATTGGCGTTGATCGTTCGGGCGGATCAAAATCTTTGAAAGATTTAATTGCGCGAGGCCGCGAAGAAATTGCGTGCGGGCGCCAGATTGTGATCATGCCAGAGGGAACGCGCAAAGCGGTTGGTGCCCCGCCTGATTACAAGCCCGGCGCTGCGGCACTTTATATGGGGCTTAATGTGCCTTGCGTGCCCTTTGGTTTGAACGCCGGGCAATTTTGGCCACGGCGCAAATTCTTGCGCTATCCGGGAACAATTGTGATTGAATTTGGAGCGCCAATTCCCGCTGGACTGCCGCGCAAAGAATTTCAAAAAAAACTGCAAGACGCGGTTGAAAGCATAACTCAACGGCTGATTTCAGAAAAAAGTTCTTGACTTGTTCTCAATTTATGTTCTATGTGTGTTCTTATGCACATTCATGGTTCACCCATCTCGTTTTCCGCCGCCTCTGAAACTCACGAGTTGCAAGAGCGCTTCTGGTATTGGCGCGGCGCATCTGGCCAAAACTATATTCATTCGGTTTATGAGCCTGAAAATTGCCCGCCCCTTCCCGGTGCGGTTTATGTGGGCGTGAAGCGTTCCGATGCGATGCGCATCGCCGTTGTTGTGGGCCGCTTTGCTCCCTTTTGGGAAAAGGCCATGCCTAGTTTCGAGACAGCTGATTTTCGCGATTGCGATGAAGTTCATGTGCATCTGTTGGCCAAAAGTGCCGGTGCGGCTGAAGCTGTATGTTTAGATTTGCTTTCGGCCTTGGGCGATGAATGGCCAGTGACTGGTTTGCAAGAAGAAAAGTCGGCTTACTGGAGTGTTGCCGCATAGGTTTTGAGCGATGAGCTTTGGCGGCACGAACAGAATCGGTTAAACCGTTTTCATGTTACAATCCATCACACAACCCATCCGCGTCATAACAACGCCACCAATCATTCTGGCAGGCCGCAACGCCACCTATGCCATTGGGCCCCAACCCGGCATGAAAGAACAATGGTCTTTGTTCATGCAAGATTTTGGCAAGATTGAAGGCCAAGTGGGGTTTAATGCCTTTGGCGTGTGCCATGCTTTTGATGGCAAAGGCCACATGGATTACATGGCAGCCGTTGAAGTGAAAGATGGCGGCCAAGTTCCCAATTATTTGCATGTGCTTAAAATTCCTCAACGCAAAACAGCGGTGTTTTTGCATCAAGGCCCACTGGAAAAAATTTCTGAAACTTGGGGCATGATTTTTAGTACGTGGACGGCTCAGGCAAAATTGGATGTGGCCCATGGCCCACAGTTTGAAGTTTATGGCGAGGCTTTCAACGCCGGCCGCGAAGAAATTGAAATTTTTATTCCAGTGAAATAATCATTCCATTTCTTGGAATGACTAGGAGTTTGTGCTGTAATAGGCTGATGAGCACAACTGATATTCCTCGCGACTTTCCGGCCTTGAAGGCCCTTATCGCATCGCGTGCCGCAGATTTGCCGAAGCGTTTAAGCCAGGTTGCCCAATATTCTTTGCATCACCCTGATGAGATGGCCTTTGGAACGGTTGCCTCCATTGCCGATGAAGCTTTGGTGCAGCCCTCAACGCTGGTGCGCTTTGCGCAAGCCCTTGGGTTTCAGGGTTTTACCGAATTGCAGGAAGTGTTTCGCTCTCGCCTGCGCGAACGGGTACTCAGCTATGATGAGCGCCTGGCGCATTTGCGTTCGCAATCAGGCGAGGCGCATAAAGCCTCTGTCATCTTTGCAGGCTTTGCTGAATCGGCTGAAAAATCTTTAAGGGAATTGCGGGTCAGGCTTGATGGCGAGGTCCTTGAAAAAGCTGTTGAACTTTTGGCTAAAGCCGACACCATTTTTCTGGTGGGCCTTAGGCGTTCTTTCCCCATCTCGTCTTATATGTCTTATGCCTTTGGCAAGTTGGCGATTAAAAATCAGTTGATTGGGGCGACTGGTGGTCTTGCCGCAGAAGATGTTAGCTTTGCCACAAAGCAAGATGTGATGTTGGCCATCAGCTTCACGCCCTATGCGTCTGAAACTGTACAACTGGCGCAAAGTGCGGCAGCTCGGGGTGTTTCCGTTATATCGATTACCGATTCTGCATTCTCGCCCATAGTGCCGCTGGCCAAGCTTTGGTTTGAGGTCACCGAGGCGCATTTTGAAGGGTTTCGTTCCATGTCGGCAACTTTGGCTTTGGCCATGACACTGACAGTGGCGGTG
>JANXRO010000142.1 GCA_025356765.1 Hyphomicrobiales bacterium
CAAGGCCAATGTTCATTTCTGAATGGCCCGCCACCCAATATCGCGGCGACAAAAGCCATCTTTCCAGTTGATCAAATCTACAGCGGCATAGGCTTTTTTTTGCGCGTCTTTGACAGTGGCACTAAGAGCGGTGACGTTTAAAACGCGCCCGCCATTTGCTACAATGAACTCTCCATCCAAAGCCGTGCCCGCGTGAAAAACTTCAACGCCATTCTCAAACTCTTGATTCAAGCCATTGATGTGGGAACCTTTTTCAATCTCTCCCGGATAGCCTTTGGCAGCCACGACAACCGTGAGCGCGGGTTCATCACGCCATTTCGCTTGAACGTTTTTCAATGTGCCGGTTGCCGTTGCCATCAGCAATTCCAACAAGTCACTTTCAAGCCGCATCATCATCACTTGCGTTTCAGGGTCGCCAAAGCGCGCATTATATTCAATCAGCTTTGGGCCCTGTTTGGTGAGAATAAGCCCCGCATAAAACACGCCTTTGTAAGGGTGACCCATCGCGGTCAATGCCTTTGCCGTGGGCCGCACAATTGTCTCCAAAGCTTCATCACACAAGGCCTGCGTCATGCAAGGGGCAGGCGAATAAGCGCCCATGCCCCCCGTGTTCGGGCCAGTGTCGCCTTCGCCCACGCGCTTGTGGTCTTGTGCCGTTGTGAGGGCCAAAAGATTGAAGCCATCAGACAAAACAAAAAAGCTGGCCTCTTCGCCTTCCAAAAATTCTTCAACAACGCATTCGCCTTCACCAAAGCGGCCGCTGAAAATATCGGCCAAGGCCTGTTCAGCTTCTGTCAATGTGCTGGCCACGGTAACGCCTTTGCCAGCGGCCAAGCCATCAGCCTTCACCACAATGGGGGCACCCATTTTGCGAACATATGCAATGGCCGGCGCCAACGCCTTAAACCGCTGATAGGCCGCTGTTGGAATATTATATTTGGCGCAAATATCTTTGGTGAAGCCTTTTGATCCTTCAAGCTGTGCGGCAAATTTTGAAGGGCCAAAGGCCAAAATTCCAGCCGCGTTCAAATCATCCACAAGCCCAGCCACCAGTGGCGCTTCTGGCCCTACAACCACAAAGCCAATGTCATGCGCCTTGCAAAATGCAATCACGGCCGCATGATCTGAAATTTTAAGCGCCGCAAGCTCTGCTAATTTGCCAATGCCGGGGTTTCCGGGTGCTGCATATAATTTGCCCAGATTTTTCGATTTGGCCAAAGCGAAAGCCAGCGCATGTTCACGCCCACCTGAGCCAAGCAACAACACATTCGTGGATTCGTTTTGCATCATGTCTCTCTATCTGGCATCAAACCAGCGGAATCAAGGAAAACCATGATTTGAACGACATGCCCGAATATGACCCTGAAACGGGTGAGATACTCTCTCTACAGCAATCAAACTTGGGGGAACAATCTGTCACCGAGCTTTCGCATGCCCTCAAACGCACATTGGAAGATCGCTTTGGCCATGTGCGGGTGCGCGGCGAAATTTCCGGGTTTCGCGGTGCGCATTCTTCAGGCCATGCTTATTTTGCAATTAAAGATGAAGGCGCCAAGCTGGATGCGGTGATCTGGCGTGGCAGTTTCAACAAGCTGAAATCCAAGTTGCAAGAAGGCTTGGAAGTGATCGCCACGGGCAAGATCACGTCTTATCCCGGCAAATCCAATTATCAAATTATCGTCGAGAATATTGAACCCGCAGGGGCTGGCGCATTGATGGCGCTGTTGGAAGAGCGCAAGAAAAAGCTTTCCGCCGAAGGCCTGTTTGATCAATCCCGCAAGCGCGAATTGCCTTATCTGCCGCGTTCCATCGGCATTATTACTTCTCCCACCGGTGCGGTTATTCGTGATATTTTGCATCGGTTGAATGATCGTTTTCCAAGGCCGGTTTTGGTGTGGCCAGTGCGCGTGCAAGGTGAAACAGCGGCGGCAGAAGTGGCCGCAGCAATCATTGGCTTTAATTCCATGGAAAACCCGCCAGATGTTTTGATTGTGGCACGGGGCGGCGGTTCGCTGGAAGACCTGTGGCCCTTCAACGAAGAAATTGTTGTGCGGGCAACAGCCAACAGCAAAATTCCCGTCATCTCGGCCATTGGCCATGAAACCGACACAACGCTGATTGATTTTGCATCCGATTGGCGCGCACCCACGCCAACCGCAGCGGCAGAACGCGCCGTGCCTGTGCGCGCAGATTTGGTTGCTGAATTGGCCAGCCTGAACGCGCGGCAAAAGCGCGGGCTTTCACGCGTGTTTTCGGAAGTGAAACTGCGTTTGCAATCAGCTGCACGGGCGTTGCCTAAACCTGATGATATTTTGGCCATTGCACGCCAGCGGCTTGACTCCGTGGGGGCCAAATTGCCGCGTGCCCTTAAAGCCAATGTGCAAAACCATGCTGTGGCTTTGGCGCGTCAATCAGGTCGATTGAACATCAATCCGTTGCAACAAAGCATTGTGCAAAGCCGCCGCCGCTTGGGTGAACAAAATTTAAGGCGAGAGCGCGGGTTGAAACAAATGCTTTCCCGCAAAAATGATCAGTTGCAATCTGAAACCAAATTGCTTGCGGCCTTGGGCTACAAATCGATTCTGGCGCGGGGCTTTGCCGTGTTGCGCGATGAAAAAGGCGTGCCTTTACGTGGCGTTACAAACATAAAGCCAGCCGCCGCTTTGCAAATTGAAATGGCAGATGGCAAGCTGCAAGTCACTGCAACGCCTGCAAAGCCACAAGGCTCACTCTTTTAATTGTTGAACAGGCGGGCTATATCGTTGCTATGAATTTTCAAGGCCATAGCTTTCCCGCCCAACGTGAAGCCAAGTTGCAATATCTTGATGCTGATTTTCAGGTGGTGCGCGAAGGTGATTATGTGCGCTGCGCCATTACGGGCGACCCCATCATGCTCGATAATTTAAAATATTGGAGCGTAGACCGCCAAGAGGCCTATAAAACAGCGCGAGAAAGCCTGATTGCCGAAAAAGGTAAAGCTTAAAAGAAGCGATTGAGCCCGGCCATATAGGGTGCAAGGTTGTTTTGGCACAGCAAGAACAGATTGGCGAAAATTAATGTCCAATGCAAAGGCGACATGAACTGTTTACCG
>JANXRO010000225.1 GCA_025356765.1 Hyphomicrobiales bacterium
GCACACAACCGGCGGCAAGCCTTTCAAAATCAATTCCGCATCGGCCACTGCCTGCCTGCCAATATCAAATAGCGCATCGGGCATTCCGCCGGTTCGGTGCGCTGAGAGCAACAAGCCTTCGACGCTGCGAATGGGGTCATTCTTGGCCACAGGTTCAACCGGAAACACATCGGTTGCCGCGCGGAATTTACCCTTGGCCACGCGGTCTAGAAACGCGGGAAAATCGACCACGGCCGCACGGCTCATCAACAAAAATGCTGCATCGGGGCTGATCAAATCAAGCTCGCGTGGCCCCAAAAAGCCGCTGTTTTGCGATGTTACACCAGCGAACACAAAAATCACTTTTGAGGATTTTAAAAGCTCATCCAAACCAACGCCACGACAGCCAAATTTTTCCAACACATAATCTGGCACCCAAGGGTCATAGACCATAATTTCGCAACCAAAGGGTTGGATAAGTTTGTGCAATGAACGGGCCAAATCTCCAAAACCAATCAATCCAACACGCGCACCCCGCAACGAAAAACTTGTGGCATTGCCTTCAAGCCCATAGGCTTCAAGCCCGCGCCTGAAATCACGATCTGCTTGTGTAATGCCGCGGGCCAAATCAATGGCCATGCCCAAAGCCGATTCGGCCACAGCATCAGCGAAGGCCGAACCTGGTGTCAGAACATGAATGCCATGGGCAAAACAATAATCATAATCAATGGCGTCAGTAAAATTTGTTTCAACATCAATGATGGCGCGCAAATTCTTGGCTTGCTTTAACCGCGCCGCATCCATGCGGGTTTGGCCCATGATGATGGAAACCTCGGCCAAATGCTGTTGCACCATCGCATCGGGCATGCGTTCAGTTTCACAAATCACCAGTTCGCCCAAGCTTTCCAGCTTGGCGCGGGTTGGCCCATCACAAATCACATCTAAAGTGCGCGGCAACGGATCAACTAATATCAAAGGTCTCTTCATGTTAACTCCATTAATTTTAAACTTAGATGAAATGAAACTTGTCGCAAGATAGTTTTGATGCAAATCTTAGTTCCTGATTTGAGGAGATTAAAATGCCTGCCTATCCACGCGACATGAAGGGCTATGGCCGCGCAGCACCCTTTGCAAATTGGCCAGGCGGCGCGCATGTCGCGGTGCAATTTGTGTTGAATTATGAAGAAGGCGGAGAGAACAACATTCTCCATGGCGATGCCGCATCTGAAGCATTTTTATCTGAAATTGTAGGTGCCGCACCATGGGTGGGCCAACGCCATTGGAACATGGAATCCATTTATGAATATGGCGCACGCGCTGGCTTTTGGCGGCTGTGGCGCATGTTCACAGAGCGCCAACTGCCCATCACCATTTATGGCGTGGCCACCGCCATGCAACGTTCCCCCGATCAGGTTCAAGCCATGATTGAAGCGGGCTGGGAAATGGCCTCGCATGGTTTCAAATGGGTTGAACACAAAGATATGCCAGAGGCAGACGAACGCGCCAGCATTGCTGAAGCCATTCGCATTCACACTGAAATTACGGGCGAGCGACCGCTGGGATGGTATACTGGTCGCTGTTCCATGAACACCACGAAACTGGTGATGGAAGAAGGTGGGTTTCTCTATTCATCGGATGATTATTCTGACGACTTGCCGTTTTTTTTAAACAAACCCGACGGCAAAAACCATTTGATTATTCCCTACACGCTGGACGCCAACGACATGCGCTTTGCAACGCCTCAGGGCTTCAACACGGGCGAACATTTTTATCAATATTTGAAAGATTCATTTGATTGCCTTTATGAAGAAGGCAAGCGCGGCGCACCCAAGATGATGAGCATCGGCCTTCATTGCCGCCTGATCGGCAGGCCGGGCCGCGCCCTAGGCTTGGCCAAGTTCATCGACTATGTGCAATCCAAAGAAAAAGTGTGGATCGCCAAGCGCATAGACATCGCGAAGCATTGGTGGAAAGAGTTTGGTTAACTCAAAATCGAATCTATCACTTTACCAACTGCATTGAGCGACTTGGAATCCATGTGCCCTGCAACACGCAGAACACGACTTGCTTCAATGGTGGCAAGTTTGGCTACACGCACCACAGAAGGCTTGCTCAAGCCCGCTTTGCCATGATCAAAATGAACAACATCAGGCGGCGAACTCTCAACCTTGCTGGTGATCATCACAACCCACAACAATCCGCTGCCATTGAACTTACTGCCTGAAACAACCAGTGCCGGACGCCGCTTTTCTGCAAGCTGATCCGAATAGGGAAATGGCACAACAACAATGTCGCCGCGCTTGATGGCGCTTTTAGAGATCGGCATAGGCTGCGTCATCTTCGGGCGATGCCCATTCACTGAAAACTGCGAAAGGATCATCCTCAACGCCAGCTTTGGCTTTTTTGATGACCACTCCCGTGTCTGTCAGGGCATAGGCAAGCCTATCGCCGGGTCTTAAGCCCAGTTTTTCACGCACCTCGCGGGGGATTACCGTCTGGCTTTTGCTGGATATTTTTGAAAACATCATATTCATAATTCGTAAGTTGTCTTACTTTCTTACAAAAGTCAAGCGCGAAGCCCCCGCAACAACAGTTCAATCACCGCCTTGCGCGTCCGGTCTGGCTTGGGCTCAGAGCCCATGATGGCTTCCACCTGTACTGAAAAATCAGCGTAATGTTGTGTCACCGCCCAGATTGCAAAAATTAAATGCTGCGGGTCAACAGGTGCAATTTTTTTCTGGGCAACCCATTCCAAAATGACCGCAGATTTTTCTTCCACCAAGTCGCGCAACGGGCCTTTGAGAAATTTCTGGATATGGGGTGCGCCATGTAAAATCTCATTGGCAAAAAGCTTAGAGGCTTGCGGGTTTTTGAGCGAGATTTCCAATTTCTCGCTCACATAACGTGTGAGCTCAACAATCGGGTCGCCATTCACATCAAGCCCGCGCAGAGGTTCCAACCATTCTGCCAGTGTTGCTTCCAACACCGCCACATAAACATCTTCTTTGCGTTTGAAGTAATACAAGAGGTTTGGCTTGGATAACCCGCACTTTTTGGCAATCTGATCAATCGTTCCACCGCGATATCCAAAGGCCGAAAACACCTCCAGTGCCGCCTTCAAAATCAATGCCTGATTTTGATGCTGGATGCGGGTTTTCTGAACTATCTTTGCCGTGGATTGAGGCATTACCCATCCTGTTATTTCTTGATCAATTGGTCAAGAGTTGTTAGCGTCAGCCAAAATATAAATCGCGCCGGGAGATTGCTTGGACAAAAGTGTCATTGCAACACAAGATTTATGTCTCACCTATCAAACCGGTGATGGCATGGTTGAGGCCTTGTCGAAGATCAATCTTAAAATCGAAGAAGGCGAGTTTGTCTCGCTCATCGGTCCTTCGGGGTGTGGCAAAACCACATTGCTGCGTGCCATCGCAAATCTGGAAACGCCAAGCTCTGGCACATTGCTGGTGAATGGCATGGGTGCTGAACAAGCCCGCTTGGCCAGAAGCTATGGCTATGTGTTTCAAGCCCCCGCCTTGCTGCCGTGGCGCAAGGTGAAAGACAATGTGGCACTTCCCTTGGAAGTGATGGAGCTTGATGATGTTCAAGGCCGGGTTGCCCGCAATTTGGAGTTGGTGAACCTTAAAGGCTTTGAAGAAAAATTCCCTTGGCAACTATCAGGCGGCATGCAGCAGCGCGTTTCCATAGCCCGCGCTTTGGCTTTTGACCCTCAGCTTTTGTTGATGGACGAACCCTTTGGCGCATTGGACGAGATTGTGCGTGATAAGCTCAATCAACAATTGCTGGAATTGTGGGCGCGCACCAAAAAGACGATTGTTTTTGTAACCCATTCAATTCCCGAAGCCGTGTTTTTATCCACCAAAATAATTGTGATGAGCCCAAGGCCTGGTCGCATTATTGATATGATTGAATCAGATTTGCCCGCCAAGCGCACATTAGAAATTCGCGAAACGCCCGCTTTCCTCAAAATAGCCCATCGTGTGCGCGAAGGCTTAAAAGCGGGGCATAGCTATGAAGATTGAGGTTCTTGGTCTTCTCCCGCAACGCGGGAGAGGAAAGGGGCCCGCCGCACAGCGGTGGGAAAGGTGAAGGAACCATGGTAACCGTCCGTCCCTCACCCTCCCCATTGCTTCGCAATGGGTCCCCTCCCTCTCCCGCGTTGCGGGAGAGGATGAAGAAACTTATCCCCCTCTTCACCATCACCCTCGCCATTTTCGTCTTATGGTATGTGGCCACTATCCCCATGAACAGCGTGTTGACGTCATCAAAAATAGCAAGCGCTGGCGGCGGGTTGTGGAACACGCTGGCGTTTTCATGGAGCGAGCAACGCCCGGTTTTGCCCGCACCACACCAAGTGTTGCGCGAAATTTGGAACACAGTGTTTATTGTGGCCCCATGGTCAATCAAATCATTGGTCTTTCATTTGTGGATTACACTTTCGTCAACTTTGGTTGGCTTCATCATGGGTGGGCTTCTGGGCATTGCTTTGGCCATCGGCATTGTGCACGCGGCCTCGCTTGAAAAAAGCCTGATGCCGTGGATCATCGCGTCACAAACCATTCCCATTTTGGCCATTGCCCCCATGTTGATTGTGGTGCTGGGCAAAACTGGCTTGCCCGAAATTATCACCAAGGCCTCAATCTCGGCCTACCTGTGTTTTTTCCCCGTGGCCATTGGCATGGTGAAAGGCTTGCGTTCACCAGACGTGATGCAGCAAGATTTGATGCGCACCTACAATGCCAGTGCCGCCCAAGTGTTGTGGAAGCTGCGCCTGCCCGCGGCTCTGCCATTTTTCTTTGCTTCGCTGAAAGTGTCGGTTGCCATTGCTTTAACGGGCGCCATCGTGGCGGAACTGCCGACAGGTGCTGTGGCAGGCATTGGTGCGCGTTTGCTTAACGGCTCATACTATGGCCAAACCTTGCAAATCTGGGCGGCATTATTTGTGGCGGCCTTTGCTGCTGCAACATTGGTGTGGCTGCTCAGCAAGCTTGAACAGAACAGTCTAAAGCGCATGGGTGCCCAACTATGAAGCGTGCGGGGCTGACATTTGCCATTAGTCTTTTGGCGGCCATCATCATCGCCGCAAGTTTCAGCCGCGCCAACCCACCCACGGGCCGCGATTGGGCCTTGTCATTGGCCTTTGTGATCACAAGTTGGGTGGCCGCGTGGAGCCTAAGTTGGATTGCAGATTTGGTTTTGCCTAAAAATCTCTCGCGCTTTATTGTGCCTGCAATTTTTGGCGTGGGCATTATTGCGGCTTGGCAGGCCTATGTGATCACCTCAAACATTCCCGTGGTGCTTCTGCCATCACCTTCACAAATTGGCGCTAAGTTCGCATCTTCACTTCCAATTCTGGGCGCTGATTTTGTGCAAACCATTGTGCATGCCGTCATCCCCGGCTGGCTTATGGGCTGTGGTGCTGGTTTTCTCACGGCATTGATTTGCGACCGCAATGACTTTTTAAAACGCGGCCTTCTGCCTTTGGGCAATTTGGTTGCGGCCCTTCCCATTGTGGGTGTTGCCCCCATTTTGGTCATGTGGTTCGGTTTTGATTGGCCATCAAAAGCTGCCATGGTTGTGGTGATGACATTCTTTCCCATGTTGATCAACACGCTTGCTGGCCTCAATGCATCTGGCCACATGGAAAAGGATTTGATGAAATCTTATGGCACAAGCTGGTTCACAACATTGTTAAAACTGCGCCTGCCCGCGGCCATGCCTTTCATTTTTAATGCGCTTAAAATCAATTCCACCTTGGCCATGATTGGCGCCATTGTGGCAGAGTTTTTTGGAACGCCAATTGTTGGCATGGGCTTTCGCATGTCCACCGAAGTGGGCCGCCAAGGCCTTGACATGGTGTGGGCCGAAATTACTGTTGCCGCCTTGGCGGGTTCGTTCTTTTATGGGTGTCTGGCGTTTGCTGAACGCAAGGTCACCTTCTGGCATCCGTCTTATCGCAGATAGGACGGGAATTAAGTAGAAAAACAAGGAGAACAGGTGAGATGAAAAAATATCTTTTAAGCGCCGCAGCGGCAGCAGCAATGATTGCTTCTGTCAGTGCAGCCCAAGCTGAAACCGTAACCCTGCAATTGAAGTGGGTGGCCCAAGCACAATTTGCTGGCTACTTCGTAGCCCAAGAAAAGGGCTATTATAAAGCCGCAGGCCTTGATGTGGTGATCAAGCCAGGTGGCCCAGACATTGCGCCAGAACAAGTGATCGCGGGTGGCGGCGCTGATGTGATTGTAGATTGGATGCCAGCAGCTCTAGCAAGCCGCGAAAAAGGCAACAAGCTTGTGAACATTGCACAACCTTTCAAACATTCAGGCCTTATGCTCACCTGCCGCAAAGAAACCGGCGTTGCCACACCTGCAGACCTTAAGGGCAAAACTTTGGGCGTGTGGTTTTATGGCAATGAATATCCATTCTTGGCTTGGATG
>JANXRO010000226.1 GCA_025356765.1 Hyphomicrobiales bacterium
TTGTATTTTTGCACGGTATAGCCCTCGGCTTCGAGAACCATGCCGACTGATGTTAAGATATTGCGATCGTCGTCAACCAAAGCCACTGTTGGCATTCGCTTTTTCCTTATTGTTAAACGCGTGAGTGCTGTTAGGTATGAAACTAGAACAAATTGTGGCAGGGTTTTAGCTGGGGTTTGATCGAAAGGCCAGAGCGATGAATGAAACTGCACAATTAGCCAAAGCCGCCATTCTTGCCGGCAAGGTGGGAACGCTTGCCACGATAGATTTTGAGACCTTTGGGCCTTTTGCGTCACTGGTCAATTATTCATGTTTTAACAAAGGCTTTCCGGTGTTCCTGCTTTCACGCTTGGCGCGCCATACCAAAAATGTGCTGGCGGATTGTCGGGCAAGTTTCCTGGTGGCGGAGTTGCCGCCAACGGGGGACGCATTAACCGGGCTTCGCGCCACCATCACAGGCGATGTTGAAATGATAACTCCCGATGCTGTTATAAAAGCCTTTCTAGCCAAGCACCCTTATGCCGAGGCTTATGTTGGCTTTGGTGATTTTGCGTTTTATTTGCTTGTTCCAAAAACGGTTCATGTGGTGGGTGGCTTTGGGCGCATCGAAAGTTTTATGGCAGACGCGATATTTTAGTTTGAAATGGCCAAGCGATAACCTCGCCAGCAAATAATGCGGCCCACACCACAACGGGCTGCAACGCCAATCTGAGCAGATGATACCAAAGACCCAAACCTGTTTGCGTGCTTAAATCTATCGCCGCATGATTGATATTGGCGGGAAAGACACACACAGCATAAAGCGCTAGTCCCACACCGGCGGCTTTGCGCAACGGATGAAACAAAAGCCCCGCAGCACCAACAATTTCGCATAGGCCGGTGAGAAAAATAACAAGGGCGGGCATGGGCACCCAATCTGGGGTAATTTTTATAAACGGTTGGGGCAATGCAATGTGCAGAACGCCAGCGACGACATAAAGTACAACCAGCAACCACCGTGTGATGACCATTGCAATTTCTTTCACGGCACCATTTAAAAAGACTTGCAGTTGGCCCCTCGGGAAGAACAGCCAACTGCAAGCTTCAAACAAAGCCCGGGGCGAATTCCGGGCTTCGAGGTTTTACATTTTTGGCAAAAGTACGTGGTCAATCACGTGAATCACTCCGTTGGATTGCTTCACGTCAGCGATTGTCACCATAGCTGTGCCGCCATTTTCATCGGCAATCATAACCATGTTGTCTTTGACAGAAAGCTTCAACTTGCAGCCGCCCACTGTAGTCACTTCATGGGTGCCACCATCGGCCATGGCCATCTTGGTTACATCTGCGGCCATTGCAGCGGCCGGGATCACGTGACAGGTGAGAATTTTAACAAGCTTGTCTTTGTTTTCTGGCTTCAACAGTGAATCCACTGTGCCTGCTGGCAGGGCAGCGAAAGCTTCATTGGTTGGCGCAAACACGGTGAATGGGCCTTTACCTTGCAACACATCAACAAGGCCCGCTGCCTTGACTGCTGCCACCAATGTTGTGTGATCTTTTGAGTTCAAAGCATTTTCGATGATGTTCTTTTCTTCCAGCATTGGCGAGCCACCCACATCTGGGTTGGCAGCAAAAGCTGAAGCGGAAACAAACAATGTTGCTGCCAATGCAGCGACTGATACGAAACGACGATTAAAATTCATGATGTTTGACTTTCTGTTTGAGGCCCTCGAAGGGGCAGGTTTTTTCATTGAAGTTGAGAAGGGGTTAAATCCCGTTGGCGTGTTTCGAAAAACCCGCCAACGGGGTTGGTCTGCTCCCTGTCGCGGAGAGGTTTACTTCGGCAAAAGCACGTGATCGATCACGTGGATTACGCCGTTGGATTGACGAACATCGGCGATCGTCACTTTTGCAGTGCCGCCCTTTTCGTCGGTAATTGTAACTTTGCCGCCCTTTGCAGAAAACTTGAGCACGCAACCGCCCACAGTTTTCACTTCGTGCACGCCGCCATCATCCTTGGCCATTTTGGCGATGGTTGCAGCCATAACTTTGCCAGCAATAACGTGGCAGGTTAGGATCTTCACCAAGGTTGCCTTGTTTTCAGGCTTCAACAAGGTTTCAACAGTGCCAGCAGGCAGCATTGCAAACGCTTCGTTGGTTGGGGCCAAAACTGTGAATGGGCCAGCGCCCATCAATGTGTCAACCAAGCCAGCAGCTTTAACAGCAGCTACCAGAGTTGTGTGATCTTTTGATTTCAATGCATTTTGAATGATGTTTTTGGTTGGATACATTGCCGCGCCACCCACCATTGGGTTGGCTAAAACTGCACCAGCGCCGACAGCCAGCATCAGCGAAGTTGAAATAAGAAGTTTGCGAAATGACGTCATGATAATCTCCTGTTGGTTCCCAGTTGTGCCTGGACATCAAGAGTAACGAGGCGATTTTCAGAGAAGTTTCAGATTTTTTAATCACGAATTCGTGATCAGATGGCGTGGATGTTGCCTGTCGCCAAAACGGCACCTGTGGGCTGGCCTGTGGGTGAGCCACCCGTTGGTTCATCGCTGATGGCCAACACAGCGCCAGAAAGTTTGGCTTTGAGAGATGCCTGCAAAGTTAATGTGCCGGTTTGAGCTGACGGCAAAACGCCCAAAGAAATGGGTGGGTTTTTGCCCTCGATCAACCACAGTTCAAACACGCGGCCTGTGGCTGGGGTTCCAGCCACACGGTTGAGTTTAATCTGGCCCTTTTGATCATCATAATAAGCCACAAGTTTCAATGCATCATTGGCGGCGGAAAGTTCAGCCACGTAATTTTCGCCACTGTTCAAACCAGTTTTGCCTTGCTGAATATAAAGCGACGTTGCGATTGCAAATGCTGCAAGCGAAGCAAAGCTTAAGCCGCGCCAGAAGGTTAAGCTTTGAAGCCAGTTTGGCTGAACCTCGGGCTTTCCAAACAGCCGGTTTTCTATACTATCCAAAATATGGCGCGGCGCCACAACGGGTGCAATGTCATCGCTTAAGGGAATAAAATGTTCTTCCCACACGCGCAATTGGGCGCGCAAGGCGCTGTTTGAACTCAATTCCCTTTCAAAGACCAAACGTTCATCAAAAGGCAACACGCCAATGACATATTCTGCCACCCGCATATCATCACCGCGTTCTGCTGGGCTTTGTGTCATCGTTCCAGACAGGCTTTCAAACTTTGCAAACTGCGGCGCAGCCAAGTTCTTACGGTGTTGAGAGGCATTTTATAACGGTCGGCCAGTTCTTGATAACTGAACCCATCGACATAAGCACTGCGCACGGCTTGGGCATGATCTGGCTTTAATTCGTTGAGGCAGCTGTTTACACGGCGCATTTCAGATGTTTCCACCGAAACTGCCTCTGGATCTGCTGCATCGCTTGCCACTTCGGCAATTTCATCCAGATCAACAGCCTGATTTTTACGCGACCGTAAACGATCAATAGCGTCATAACGTGCAATGGCGGCAAGCCAAGTTATGGGACTATAGCCTGAGACTGTATATTTCTCGGCATTGTTCCAAATCTTAACATAAACCTCTTGCACAGAATCCTCCGCAGCTGCCCTATCGCGTAAGATACGCAAAGCCACACTGAAAAGTTTCGCATTGGTTCTATCATAGAGCAAACGAAAGGCCGCGCGGTCTTTTAAAGCCACACGCGCGATGAGATCTGAAAGCTCGTTTGTTGCCATATGACGTTAAAAAGTTCCCGCTTTTGAGATTTGGATTTTAACCTAACAACCCTTGTTTCAGTTCACAACTGCAAAAGGATTAACCTTCAGCCTTGGAAACACCCACCATGGCAGGGCGCAAGCACCGATCGCCCACCGCATAACCAGCCTGCATTTCCTGCATGACAATGCCGGGTGGCTTTTCAGACGTTGGCACTTCATAAATCGCCTGATGGTAATTGGGGTCAAACTTCTGGCCCACAGTTAAAATGCGTTTGATGCCGTGGCGCTGAAAAATGTTCAAAAGATCACGCTCGGTTGCTTCAACGCCGATGATCAAGTTCTTCTCAACTTCACCGGCACCATCACGCTCTTCCTGGGGCAAGGCTTGCAAGGCACGGCCCAGATTATCGGCCACGCTGAGCAAATCGCGCGCGAAATTTGTTGCGGCATAAAGTGTGGCTTCAGCCTTTTCACGATCTGTGCGCTTGCGCAAGTTTTCCATTTCGGCAGCAAGGCGCAACAATCGGTCTTTGCTGGCAGCAACTTCTTCTTTCAGCGAAACGATCTCAGCCTCGCGTGGATCTATCGCAGCGGCTTGCGCTTCGGTTTCAGGCATTTCTGGGGTTTGGTCTTCAGCGTTCATACAATCACATCCTTGGTTGGCTTGCATATCGGCAAAAGCATCTCAAAAATCAAGAGAGGAGATGGCCCACCATTTTGGCGGTGTAGTCCACCATGGGAATGATGCGGGCATAATTCAACCGCGTGGGGCCGATGATGCCCAAAACGCCAATGATCTTTTCGTCGCGGTTTTTGAAGGGTGCCACCACAAGTGAAGAGCCCGACATTGAAAATAGCCGATTTTCAGAGCCGATAAAAATGCGAACACCTTCGGCTTTTTCAGCAAGACCTAAAATTTCAACCAGATCTTTTTTGTTTTCAATATCATCAAATAATTTGCGAATGCGTTCTAAATCAGCAGAGGCCGTTTGGCTTTCCAGCAAATTTGCTTGGCCCCGCACAATGAGGTTTTTAGATTCACTGTCATTATGGCCCGACCAAACCGCCAACCCACTTTCAACCAGCTTTGCTGACACTTCATCCAGTTCGCGCCTAAGGCCCTGCATTTCATCGGCAACATGGCGCTGCACTTCCTCAATGCTCCGCCCTTGGGCCATGGCTGTCAGATAATTTGTGGCGCGCATAAAAATCGAAGGCGTTAAACCGGGTGGCACATCAATCAAGCGGTTTTCAACCGAGCCTTCTTCATTGACCAAAATAACTAAAGCCCGGCCGGGCGACAGGCTAACAAATTCAATATGCTTAAGCTTCGAGTTGAACTTCGGGCTCATCACCAAACTGGCGCATTGCGAAAGGCCCGAAAGCATGGTTGAAGCCTCACCCAACACATCTTCGGTGCGGCGATATCGGTTGGATGCCTTTACCTCGGCATCAATGCGGGCGCGTTCACCATCGTCGATTGCGTTGATCTCAAGCAGGGCATCCACAAAAAAGCGTAAACCCGCCTCAGTGGGCATGCGACCAGCTGATGTGTGGGGCGAATAAACCAAACCAGTTTCTTCCAAGTCCATCATAACATTGCGGATCGACGCTGGCGAAAGCTGGCCTTCCAGACTTTTTGAAATTGTGCGTGACCCAACGGGTTCACCTGTGGAAATATAAGTTTCCACAATGTTGCGAAAAATCTCTCGTGAACGTTGGTCAAGTCCGGCCAAGCCGTGCTTGTCAAACAGTGGAGATTTCGGCGTGATCAATCCCATCCATTAAGCCTTCGGAGCTTCAGCGCTAAAATTCTCTGGCGCTGCTTTAATATGAATGCGCACGCGCTTGATGCGCCTAGCATCTGAGTCCATAATTTCAAATTCAAGACCTGATGGATGTTTGATAATTTCACCGCGTGCTGGCACACGACCTGCCATTTCAAACACAAGGCCTGCCAAAGTGTCAGCTTCATCTTCTTGATCATCTGGTAAGAGATCAACTTTTAAGCGCTCATCGAGCTTGGAAATTTCAACTTGGGCATTGGCCACATAGGTTTTTTCATCAACCATGTGCAACATGTCATGCTCGTCATCGGTATCATGTTCATCAGAAATATCACCGATGATCACCTCTACCAAATCTTCCAAAGACACAATGCCATCGGTTCCACCATATTCATCCACAACAATGGCCAGATGAATATGCGATGCCTTCATTTTCAACAGCAAATCTGGCGCTGGCATCGAAGGTGGCACAAACAATACATCGCGCAGCAAGCTGGGGTGTTGTTTAATGGTGGAAGACAGCTCTTTTGCGGCCAGAGTTACACCAGCCTCGGGCACCTGCTTGGTTTTTTTCTTGGAGCCTTTTGATGTCATCCAACGCAGATAATCTTTCACATGGATCATGCCTGCCACATCATCCAGGCTTTCACGATAGACCGGAAGGCGCGAATGATTGGCCTCAATGAACTGGGCCAGAAGTTCCCGCATCGTTGATGAGTCTTCAACAGCAATAATATTGGCGCGCGGCACCATCAAGTCATTCACGCGCATATCAGCAAAGCCAATCACATTGCGCATCATCGAGCGGGCATCACCATCCAATGTTAATGCACCCGTTTGTTCGGTGTGGCTTTCAATCACACCTTCAAGGCTTTTTTGCAGGTCAACATTTTTGCTCCCAAGCTTGCGCTTGAGCTTTGACAACAATGTTGGTTTTTTTGGTTCAGACATTTTTACGTTCAAGACCTTTATGCTTTCGGCTCACTCTAGCACATAAGGATTGGCAATGCCCAGTTTTGCCAAAATACGGATTTCTTTTCGTTCCATGTGATCAGCCTCGGCATCATCCATGTGATCATGACCTGTAAGATGCAGCAGACCATGAACGACCAGATGCACCATGTGATCGGCAATGGTAATCTTGGCCGCCTTAGATTCTTTTGCCAATGTGTCATAGCTGAGCGCAATATCGCCCAAGAGCTTTATTTCACCGCGTGGCATAGGTAGATCTTCGGGCGCTGGAAACGACAAAACATTGGTGGGCTTATTTTTGCCGCGCCAGTGTTTGTTTAAAGTCTTCAATGTCTGATCATCCGCCAACAAAAGCGTTGTCTGCTTTTTTGCATCAGGTTTCGACAAGCTCGCCGCGTGGGCCAATTCAATTTTCTGTTGAAGATCGCGCATGCGTTTCCACCGCGCGTCTATAACATCAAGTGTGATGGGCACTTATACGCGCCCACGGCGTGGTGGCATTTGCTTTTTATCATAGGCTTGCACAATGCGGCCAACCAGTGGGTGGCGCACAATGTCTGCGGCTTCAAATTTGGTCATGCCGATGCCTTTAACACCATCCAAAATAACCAAGGCTTCATCAAGACCTGATTGAACATTAGAGGGCAAATCAATCTGGCTTGGATCACCCGTCACCACCATGCGACTGCCTTCACCCAAGCGGGTTAAAAACATTTTCATTTGTTGGGGCGTGGTGTTTTGGGCTTCATCGAGAATGATAAATGCTGATGACAAAGTGCGGCCACGCATAAATGCCAAAGGTGCAATTTCAATCTGGTTTTCAGCCAAACCTTTGGCCACTAGGCTTTGCGGCATCATATCATAAAGTGCATCATAAAGCGGGCGCAAATAAGGATCGATTTTTTCTTTCATGTCGCCAGGCAAAAAGCCCAGGCGTTCGCCTGCTTCAACAGCAGGGCGTGACAGAATTATTCGATCAACTTCGCCATTCATCAAAGCTTCGGCAGCGCAAGCCACGGCCAGATAGGTTTTACCCGTACCTGCGGGGCCCACGCCAAAGACCAGCTCATTCTTGCGAATGGCCTCAATATAATTGCCTTGGTTTGGCGTTCGAGCAGATACGGTTTTGCGGCGCGTTTTAACGCCGCCATCAACCTGTTGGTCTTTGCCTTCTGACAATTTTACCATGCGGATTGCACCATCAATTTCACCGCGATTAATTTCACTACCACGCGCTGCCTTGGAATAAAGGTGCAGCAACACAGCTCTGGCCAATTCGCTTGAATTGCTGTCACCCTTAATGGAAATGCGGTTGCCGCGCGGCGTTATGGCCACACCCAACCGATGTTCAATTTGGGCCAGGTGAACATCATGCTCGCCCAACAAAAGGGCCATAATGCGGTTATCTTCAAAGGCAAGCGACAAGGCGCTTTCATCAGGGTCTAAGGATTTTAGGGCACCAGCATTTCGATTCAAGCGGATCAATCTCCTCTATTGGTTGGGCGTATATTGCCCCGAAAGACTGTTGGGGCCAACTGATTTTATTGTGATGTTCACGAGTTGACCAATTTTAAGGTTTTCACCCTCTATGTGGATGGATTGAAGATAGGGCGAACGGCCTATCAACTGGCCTGTTTGTCGACCGGGCTTTTCCAACAACACAGCAAAGGTTTTTCCGACACAAGAAACGTTAAAGCGGGCCGTTTGTTCCGCAATAAGTTTTTGCAATCTGACAAGGCGTTCAGATTTGACAACTTCATCCACTTGGTCTTGACGTTCCGCTGCCGGCGTTCCGGGTCTGGTTGAATATTTGAAACTATAGGCCGAAGCATATTGTACCTCACGCACCAAATCTAAAGTGGCTTCAAAATCTTCATCCGTTTCACCCGGAAAGCCCACAATGAAATCGCCAGATATGGCCATGTCTGATCTGGCGTTGCGCATACGCTCAATGATTTTCAGATAATGTGTTGCTGTGTGGCCGCGGTTCATGGCTTTTAAAATACGGTCTGAACCTGACTGCACGGGCAGATGCAAAAATGGCATCAACTTTTTATTTGCGGCGTGAGCTGCAATTAAATCATCAGACATATCGCGCGGATGGCTTGTCATGTATCTGATGCGTTCAATGCCTTTGATGTGTGACAGTTGATTGACAAGCCTTGCCAAGTTGCTTTGGCCATCGTCACCCGCACCACGATAGGCATTTACGTTTTGGCCCAGAAGCGTGATTTCGCGAACGCCTTTCAAAGCCAGTTTTTCTGCTTCGCCCAAAATCTGCACAACGGGCCTTGAGAACTCAGCGCCGCGCGTATAGGGCACCACGCAAAACGTACAGAACTTATCACAGCCTTCCTGGATGGTGAGGAACGCCGCCACCGATGTTGCGGCTTGTGGCGTTGATTGCAGATCATCAAATTTGCGTTCAACGCTGAACTCGGTTTCCACAACCGATTGTCCGGTTTCTTGGCGCAGTTTCAAAAGTTCAGGCAAGCGATGATAAGTTTGTGGCCCGAAGACCAGATCAACCGATTTCATACGGCGGGTAATTTCTGTGCCTTCGGCTTGGCCAACACAGCCCGCCACCGCGATCATCATATCTTTGCCATTCAATGCACGCGCTGATTTGACGTCTCGCAAGCGGCCCAATTCAGAATATACTTTTTCTGCAGCCTTTTCACGGATGTGACAGGTGTTGAGAATAACCAGATCTGCGGTTTCGGCGTCATCGGTTTCGCTATAGCCTAGGGGCGCCAACACATCGCGCATGCGCGTTGAATCATAGACATTCATCTGGCAGCCATAGGTTTTAATATGCACGGTTTTCGACATGGCCTAGGTGCTAGCGCATTCCACGTAAGGCTTCAACCAAGGTGGATGTGATCAACGCTTGGGCAGATTTGGACATGGCCTTGCGGTTATCTGGCGCGCAAGCTTGATGAACAATAATACGAACAGTGATGGGCCCTGATTTCATAAAATTCCATAAATGCGGCAGCATATCAGTATCGCCCACCCACGCCACAGACGGGCGTTGCCTCCGCATCATCGGCAGGCCCTGCTGGGTTTGATAAACCAGTGTAATGGGGATTGCCTGCAAAGGCGTCTTTTCAACCACGCTGAAAAAAGTTGATTTAAAGTCAAACACTTCGCGGCCGTTGTTGGATGTGCCTTCGGGAAACAACACGACCGTATGGCCCGCTATTATACGCGCACGGATTTCGTTGCGCGACACCAAAACAGATTGGCGCTTATTGCGGTCTACAAAAATGGTATTTTGCAACTTGGCCAAAGTGCTGAAACCTGGCCAGGTGCCCACTTCCTTTTTTGCCACGAAATAAATCGGCCAGATGGAACCAATCACCGGAATATCAAGCCAAGACACATGATTAGCAATGATCAAGCTGGGGGTTGTAGGAATATCTCCTTCCACGATAACTTTAACACCGAGAATTTTACATGCCGACCATAAATAAAATCTTCCCACTGAGAAAGGCAGGCCCAGAATTCGCACAAACCATTGCGCAGGGATAAGACACAGCGTGAGCACGATACAAAAAAATGCCACCACCACTGCGCGCAATATTTGCATTATTTTTTCTGCCAGACCATCAACACAGCATCTTCGGCGGTGCCAGAAGCTTTGGCATAATAGGCTTTGCGAAAGCCCGATTTTTCAAACCCCAGCTTATGGTATAGCGCTTGTGCCGTTTGGTTCGATGCAGCCACTTCCAGATAAAGCTTGGCCAAATTTTGCGCTTGTGCGGCTTTGACCAAGGCCAACGCGTGTCCGTGACGCCTATGGGATGGCAATGTTGCGATGGTGAGAATTTCAGCCTCGTCAAACATTTGCCGCACGATGATAAATGCTGCGGGTTGCCCTGCATGTTCCATAAGCAAGGTTGTGGTGCCGGGCGTGGATTGCATTTGGCTTAAATCCGTTGGAGACCAGCCATGATCAAAACTCGCCTGGTGAATTTTTGACAGGCTTTCAAAATCTTTGAACTCAGCCTTTCTCAAAACAGGATTTGGCGCTGCTTGCGGCTTTGCATCTGGTTCTCTGATGTAAACTGGGTCTGGCAGCACTGTTTCTGCCTTCTGTTGAGATGCAAATTGAGCCAGTTGAACCAAATTCGGCAGATCATGTTGAGGATTGCGCCGCAATTCTAAATGCTTGTAATGAGACTCAATATCGGGCGCACCTGTACCGAAAACCCATTGAGATTTTGATTCAAGACATTCGCTTAAGTCTTCAAGTTTCAACAATTCTATATTTGCTGAAATGTTTGATTGCAGAATGTAATAATACCCACTCTGACCGGCTTTATGTGCGATAATCAGTGGCTGGCATTCAGCTGGAATTGCCAATTGAATGGCTTTTAAAGTGTCGATTCCAATCACCGGAATATTCAAAGCGCGTCCAAAAGCCCTGGCAAAACTCAACCCGATGCGAAGGCCCGTGAATGTTCCCGGCCCTGTGGTGACGGCGATCCGATCAATCTGGTTTGCGGCAATGCTGGCTTTGGCCAAAATACGTTGCACCATAGGGGCCAAAAATTCGGCGTGGCCCCGTTCCATCGCTTCATTTTCAATGCCTAAAGCCTGATTTTTAGCACTGTCATAGAGACAGGCCGCGCAGCGTGAAAAGCAGGTATCAATGGCCAAAATGATCATGGCGGTGGTGTTAATGCGTGGGCCTTAAGCTTGCAAGCTTAAGGGTGGATTACGCCTTTGCGCAAAATGATGTTGCCATAAAGGCGAGGCTCTGAACTTGCCACAATGGCATAACACCCCTTCACACGGGTATAGAATTCAGCGCCCACCAAACTTGCGATGTGTTGTGTGGGTTCCCATTTTTTGACAATCGTTTCAAAATCCTCAAACACAGGCTGCATCCGCTTGGGGTCATTAAATGCCGCTGGTCTAAAAGCAGCATCTGGAACCATATCATCCAAGGGCATGACAGACAAAACCGCATCAAGCAAACTTGTAGCCGAGTGCCCATCCATGCGCACCAACCGTTTCGCATCCGTATCGGCTGGATAATTGCCATCAACAATAGCAATTTCATCGCCATGGCCCATGGCGCGCAGAACTTTCAGCAAATCTGGGCCCAAAAGCGGGTTTAGTCCTTTGAGCATCAGACAGCCTCTTTGAATAATACGTCGCGATCGATAATGAAGTTGGCAAACAAAGGCAAGCTTGCTGCTCCTAATGCGCGGGCATCAATGCCGATGCTGCCCTCTTCAATGGTGAAGGCTGGCAAGCCGCGAGTATCGAATGTTTGCAAAGCCTTGCGTGTGCGGGCCACCAAATCGGCTCTCACATAGTTGGGCATGGCGCCATCAATGATGATCGCCTCAAAATCAATCACCGACATGCTGGAAACGGCAGCATAAGCCAAGCTTTTTGCAGTTTGATCAAGCCAAGCATCAAGGTATTTTTCGATGCCAGCCCAATCATCGGGAGATTTTGCCAGCAACATATGATCAAGCCCCGCCGCCAGAAGTTGCTGTTCAAGCACATAAAGGCTTGCATTGTGCAACAATTGTTGCGGCTTTTGACCTTGAATATAAATGGGCAAAGGCCCCATGGCGCCAGCATAACCGCTGTGACCTTGGAAAATGTGGCCGTTGATGACCACGCCGCCGCCGACAAAATATCCCACATAAAAATAAGCGTAATTGCGGTGCTTGCTGCCTTTACCAAAAAGCAACTCAGCGGCACAGGCCGCCGTGGCATCATTGCAATAATGCACAGGCCACGAAACAAGCTTTATGAGTTCTGCGGCCAAATCAAATCCGCGCCATGCTTCCATGACATCACTGGGTGCGCCCGTTGCTTCTTCCCAATTCCAAAGTTCAAACGGGGCAGCAATGCCCAAGCCAGAAATATTTTTGCGTTGGCTGGGCGATAGACCTTTCAGCAATTCTTCAACACCTGTCGCAACAAAGCTCAACAACTCTTGAGGTGCGGGAAATCGGTAGGGTTGATAGACTTTGGCGCGCACTTTGCCGGTGAGATCCAGCAGCAACAAATCGCCAGATCGCCTACCCACTTTTAACCCGATCGAAAACGCCCCATCTGGATTGAGCCTGAAAGGCGTTAGAGGCTGGCCCACTTTGCCGCGTTGGGGTTTGCCTTTGATCACAAGTTTGTCTTTTTCAAGCAGGCGCACAATCACGGATACGGTTTGCGCCGATAGGCCTGTAAGTCTTGCCAATTCAGCTTTTGGCAATTGGCCATATTGCCTGATGAGCGACAGCACCAAACGTTCATTGTATAGACGTACGCCATTTTGTGTTGTGCCCCGCGCAAAAGCCGGAGAGGCACTCGCTAAGTTTTTTTCTGGTGTGTTGCTTTCAATGGTCACTTTTATTTCCCGTCTTGCCTATTTTTTTGGCAAGTCAAATCCCCAGCATGAACCTTCTCCTATAGCGGTTTGCCTGTCAAATAATAAATCATTTGGATTTACTTATTGACAAAGCCGCAATTTTTAGGGCAGGATTGGAAATGAAAGAAGAGCAAGCCCTTCAAGTCTGCCTTCAATCAGATAAAAATCAGTTGTTAATTTTGGCCCTGCATGGGCCGTTCCATGGGAGGAATTCTAATGAAGTCTATTCTTAAAGCCGCCCTCGTAGGCGTGGCACTTTCTGCATTTGCAACAACGGCATTTGCTGGCACACCAGCGTGCTTGATCACCAAGAACAACACCAACCCCTTCTTCGTAAAAATGAAGGAAGGCGCTACTGCTGCTGCCAAGGCTGCTGGCATTGACCTGCAATCTTTCGCTGGCGAAAAAGACGGTGACGCTGCTCCACAAATCACTGCCATTGAAAACTGCGTGGCCGCCGGTGCAAAGGGCATTTTGATCACTGCTTCGAATGATTCAGTTGTTCCTGATCTCAAAAAAGCCCGCGCTGCTGGCATTTTAGTTATTGCTCTGGATACTCCATTGCCAGACAAAGATGCTCAAGACATGACATTCGCAACAGACAACTTTGAAGCCGGCATGTTGATTGGCGCATGGGCAAAAGCCCAACTCGGCGACAAGGCAAAAGATGCCAAGATTGCTATGCTCGACATCAACAAAGACAATATCTCGGTTGACGTTGCTCGTGACACTGGATTCCTCAAGGGCTTCGGCATTGATGTTCCAGATTTGAAAGTTATGGGTTCGGAAAAAGATGCTCGCGTGATCGGTCATGAATCTTCAGGTGCAAACCCAGAAGGCGGCCAAAAATCAATGGAAACATTGCTTGCAAAAGATCCTGCAATCAACGTTGTTTACACCATCAACGAACCAGCTGCTGAAGGCGCCTTTGCTGCTCTCAAAGCTGCTGGCAAAGAAAAAGGCGTTCTCATCGTTTCAGTAGACGGTGGCTGCCCAGGCGTGAAAAACGTTGCTGCTGGTGTTATCGGTGCAACGTCGCAACAATATCCATTGTTGATGGCATCTAAAGGCATCGAAGCAATTGCTGCTTTTGCCAAAGATGGTTCAAAGCCAAAAGCAACTGATGGCCTGACCTTCTTCAACACAGGCGTTAATTTGATCACTGATCACCCAGCTGATGGCGTGAAATCAATTGACTCCAAGGAAGGCACTGCAAAGTGCTGGGGCTAATATCAGCCTGACTACTTGAATAAAGCGAAAGGCGGCGGTAACGTCGCCTTTCGTTTACAAAGTGCCCGATCAAGCGGCATATGAAACAAGACTTGGGAACGTTTTAAGAGGGCATCATGGCAACAAAGCCAAAAGCTGCGAAAAAAAGCGCGGCGAAAACCAAATCCACGCGATCTTCGCTCGCCCAGCCTATTGCAACTTCATCAGTAGAAAGCGAGGCCTCAGCGCCCACAAAAACCATCTCAGATTTTGAAGCAAAGCTCAGCCAAGCCGATACGGCGGTTGCTTCGTTCGCCGAAGATGACAAAAGTCTTTTGTCGCAAGTGCGCGGATTTTTGCGTAATTATCCAACCGCTATTCCAGCGATCATTCTTTTGGTTTCCGTTATCGGCTTTGGTATCATTGCTCATAACTTCTTCACGCCTGGCACATTGTCATTGGTGCTGAAACAAGTGACGGTGACAGGCATTGTGGCCATTGCCCAGACGATTGTTATTTTGACTGCGGGTATTGATCTTTCCGTCGGTGCCATTCTGGTGATCTCGGCCATGGTGATGGGCCGAGTTGCAGTTCTTTATGGTGTTCCAGTTTTTATGGCCATTCCATTGGGAGTTGCTGTGGGCACGTTGATGGGCGCGTTCAATGGCTTTCTGGTTACCAAAGCGCGTATTCCGCCTTTCATCGTAACCTTGGGAACGCTTTATATTTTCAACTCACTCAAGCTTTGGTACACTGGATCTGAATCGATCCGTGCAGCTGATCTTGAAGAAAAAACGCCTGGGCTTTTGTGGTTTGGTTCGATGATCAATGTGGGCGGCGCCATCTTTATTTATGGCAGCTTTGCATTAATTCTATTGGCGCTGGGTGCTTGGTATATGCTCAACCGCACGGCATGGGGCCGCCATGTTCATGCTATTGGCGATGATCCTGAAGCTGCAAAACTTTCAGGCATTCAACTCGATCGTACGCTCATCTCAGTTTATGCGGTTGCTGGCTTAATTTGTGGCATTGGTGCTTGGATT
>JANXRO010000229.1 GCA_025356765.1 Hyphomicrobiales bacterium
TGTGGTGGACTCGTCCATCATGCCGCAAGTGACCAACGGCAATCTGAACGCGCCCACAATTATGATTGGCGAAAAAGCGTCTGATCACATTTTGGGAAAGCCAATGCTCGCCCCTTCAAACTTAGAGCCGTGGATCAACCCCAACTGGCAAACCAGCCAGCGCTAGGCTTTCCAGTGTTAAGCTTTATTGTCATCAAGCTTGGCCAACACATCAGCAAGCCTTGCCTTGGCGCTGCCGGGCTTTAAGGGCTTTGGCTGGCTTTCATGCGGCTTCCACGCCAATGCCCACAACACATCAAGCGTTGCGCGGACGCGGCCATCAGAATCCGCAAAGCGTTGCTGATAATAGCTCACGGCAAATGCCACCATGCGCTGCGACGTAAAATTTTTGCGCCTCTCAATCAGCGGATTTGAAAATCCAAACGTTTTAATCTCACGCATCAGGGCCAAGGCACTGCCATAGCGAAGCGTTGCATGGTCAACATCACTCACTGGCAGGGCCAAGCCAGCGCGTTGCAAAAGCCCACCCATTTCGCGCGTGCTGATCATCGGCGCAATGCGTAATGATGCACCGCCTGAAATTTCACTTTCGCAAGCAAGCCACGCTTCACGCAATTCAGCCAAGGTTTCACCAGCAAATCCGGCCATCATAAAAAGACCATCGGGTTTAAGTGCTCTTCCACATTGCGCCAATGTACCTGGCACATCATTGACACAGTGAATATCCATCAGGTGAAACACCGCATCATAAGTGCCCGCCACCAACTTTAAATCATCATCAATAGAAGGTTGGCGAATATCAATATCCACACATTTGCCCGAACCTTTAAGCACTGTGGCAAAGGCTTCGGCATTTTGCGCAATCAGCAAAACTTTCTCAAACTGGTGGTTGATCACGCTGAGCCTGTCGGCCAAATCTTCAGCAATATGCACAACCAAGGCAGCGTTGGTGCCACTGGCCTTTTGCTGGCGTGCCAGATAAAGTTGCCGGTCAAAGATAACGGGTATCACATCAGTCATGGAACAGGAGCTAGCTGAATTTCCACCGAAGTTCCAGCTTCAGTCCTTTGCAAGTTGGGCAAAAAACACATGGCGCGGATTTAAAGACGCTTTAACTCCGCCCCGCTGTTTGGGCTGTCAATCACCGGTTGAAGCTGAAGCCAGCATTTGCATCACCTGCTGGCACAAGCTGAACATCTTGGATGATCCCGTGTGTGATGTCATGGGAACCCCCTTCGCCTATGACCAAGGCCCCGGCATGTTAAGCGCTGAAGCCCTAACCCAACCCCCGCCGTGGGATAAAGCCCGCGCCGCCGTAATCTTCGATGAGGCATCGAAAAACTATGTGCATCAATTAAAATATGGTGATCGGATGGAGGCTGGCCTTTTCATGGCCCGCCTGATGGCAAGGGCCGGAAATGCGCTGATAAAACAGGCCGATGTGGTGGTGCCCGTACCGCTCCATCGTTTTCGCCTGTGGAAGCGCCGTTTCAACCAAGCCGCATTTTTGGCGCAACATTTGAACATAAAAACTTATGATCCACATGTTTTAAAGCGCATCCGTTCCACCCCCCAGCAGGTGGGGCTTGATGCTGTGTCGCGCCGCAAAAACATGCGCAATGCTTTTGCGGTGACTGACCTAACAAAAATTAAAGGAAAATCAATCTTGCTGGTCGACGATGTGCGCACCACTGGAGCCACCATTTCAGCCTGTGTTGATGTGTTGAAAAAGGCAGGTGCGGCAGAAGTGAATATCCTCACTTTTGCACTTGTGAATGTGCCCTTCAAACCGCATATTGATCGATAGACCATGAAAAACATTGCCATCTATACAACCAATATTTGCCCCTATTGCGTCCGGGCCAAAACCCTGTTGCAAAAAAAGGGCGCGTCTTACACCGAAATTGATGTGAGCTACGACCCCGAGGCACGCGCGGCAATGATGCGGCGCGCCAGTGGCCGCCGTTCAGTTCCACAAATTTTTATTGGCGAAACCCATGTGGGTGGCTGTGATGATTTATATGCCCTGGATGCCAAGGGCGGGCTTGACGCCTTGTTGGTCTAAATCATGGCATTCAAAGCTGCACTGATACAAATGCGCTCATCGCGCGATATGGCCGTCAATCTGGCTGATGCCTCAACTTTGATCAAACAAGCCTCGTCGCAAGGGGCTGAGTTTATCTCCACACCCGAAATGACCAACATTTTTGAATCTGATCGTGAACGCCTCAAAGCCGTGGCGATGACAGAGGCGGAAGACCCTTCAGTGCATGGCTTTTCTGAACTGGCCGCAAAACTGAAAAAATGGCTGCACATTGGTTCCATGGCGCTGAAAGGCGATGATGACAAACTGGTCAACCGCACCATGCTGTTTGGCCCTGATGGCAAATGCGTAGCCCGTTATGACAAAATCCATTTGTTCGATGTTGATTTGCCCAATGGCGATAAATATCGTGAATCAGAAACCTTCACGGCGGGCACACAAGCGGTAAAAGTTAATCTGCCCTTTTGCACGCTTGGCCTTTCCATTTGTTATGATGTGCGCTTCCCATCGCTTTATCACATGCTGGCCAAAGCCGGTGCCAATGTGTTGGTGGTGCCCGCTGCCTTCACTGTGCCCACGGGCAAAGCCCATTGGCATGTGTTGTTGCGTGCCCGCGCCATTGAAACCGGAAGTTTTGTAATTGCTGCGGCCCAAGGCGGCAAACATGACTCTGGGCGTGAAACCTTTGGCCATTCAAAGGTTGTAAACCCTTGGGGCCAGGTGATGGCGGAAGCAGGCGCTGATCCTGAATATCTCTTGTTTGAGATCGACCCCGCAGAATCAGTGGCCGCCCGCGCTCGCATTCCGGCCTTGGTTCACGCGCGCCAATTTTCGCTAAGCGACGTTGCGCCATGATCCGCTATGATCTTGTCTGCGACAAAGGCCATGAATTTGATGGCTGGTTTTCCAACAGCGATGCTTATGACCAGCAAGAAAAGCGCGGCC
>JANXRO010000262.1 GCA_025356765.1 Hyphomicrobiales bacterium
GGAATGCCATGTGTTGATGCAGAACCGCGTGATTGTGGATTATTCCCGGACAATGGGCATTTCAACAACCGCCTATTCACCCTTGGCGAGGGGTGCGCTTTCCACCCATGAAGGTTTAATTGCGATTGGCAAAAAACATGATGCAACGCCTGAACAGGCGGGCTTGGCTTTTCTGTTGGCAGAAGGGCATATTGTTATTCCATCATCATCAAACCCTGCCCGCATCAAAAGCAATTTTGAAGCCCAGAATTTAAAACTTTCAGCCGATGATATTGCTTTGATCCGCACATATGATGAGGGCCGCCGCTTGGTGAACGGGGCTTGGTGCCCGGTTTGGGATGTTTAGAGCCTAAAACAGAGCCATCTGTTCGCCTTTTTGCACAGGGCGATTAAACAAATCGGTGCGCAATTTTACGCGGTTTTCATTGAGCCCCAACCGTTGGCACGCCAATTGAAATCTTCGCCCAATTGTCCACGCATAAGGCCCTTGGCCTGTCATGCGAGTGCCAAAGTTTGGATCATTCTCTTGGCCGCCACGGGTGGATTTAACCAAAGACATGATGCGTTGGGCCTTATCGGGATAGGTTTTTTCAAGCCAGTCTTTGAAAATATCTTTCACTTCCAAAGGCAGGCGCAACATGGTGTAGCCAGCCTCGCGCACGCCGGAATTTCCTGCGGCTTTCAAAATATTTTCAATTTCAACATCATTCAAGCCCGGAATGATGGGGCCCATCATCACCACTGTGGGAATGCCAGCCTTGCTCAAAATCTCTAAGGCCGCCAAGCGCTTCATGGGAGTGGAGGCACGAGGCTCCATCTCTCGGGCAAGCTTGCCATCAAGCGTTGTTATGGAAATTGCCACTTTTACCAAACCTTTTTCAGCCATCGGTTTGAGAAGATCAATATCGCGCAATACAGTTGCTGATTTTGTGACAATGCCAAAAGGGTGATTGAATTCACTCAAAACTTCAATCACCGCGCGGGTAATGCGATAATCACGCTCAATGGGTTGATAAGGATCAGTGTTGGCACCCAAAGCCAAGGTTCGCGCCTGATAATTGATCGCGGTTAATTCCTCGCGAAGAAGTTGAGCCGCGTTTGGCTTGATAAATAGCTTTGATTCAAAATCAAGCCCGGGAGAAAGCCCCATATAGGCGTGGGAAGGCCTCGCATAACAATAGACGCAGCCATGTTCACAGCCACGATAAGGATTGATCGAACGATCAAATGAAATATCCGGCGACGTGTTGCGTGAAATGATGGATTTAGGTGTTTCGGTGAAAATCTCAGTCTTCAGGCGCGGAAGTTCGGCCAGTGTAGACCAACCGTCATCCACGAATTCGGCGCTGTGCTGATCAAAACGCGATGCCTCATTGCTTTTGGCACCACGACCGCGCTCCAACTGAGGCAGTGAGGTTAATTTACCAGTTCCCATGGCCCCAATATCAAGGCCCGATGAGCGCGAAATGTTCAAAAGTGTTGCCATGAAACAAACATAACATAAACTGTGTACAAAACAAGAACATTGTTGCGTATTTTAAAAATACCAGCCAAATAAAGCGATGAATCTCAAAAACTTAAGTTTGGTTTTGATTGCTCCATTGTGTTGGGGCATGAGCTTCACTTTAGCCAAGCCCGCCGTGCAGCATTTTCCCCCACTTTTCTTAATGCTGATGGTTTATTCGGGCATTGCCGTCATCATGGCTTTGACCCAGCATGAGAATTTTCAAACGCCTTGGCCCCAATTGTTATTGATCTCGTGTTTGGCAGTCACCATTCAGGGCGCGCTTTTATTTTATGCCGTGCGCGACGTAGAAGCGACAACAGCCAATTTGGTTTTGCAAACACAAGTTCCGGCCGCTGTCATTATGGGATGGTTGATTGCGGGCGAGAAGCTTGATACGGCAAAAGTGATTGGCACTTTGATCGCAATTTTAGGCGTGGCAATTGTTATTGGACTTCCTGAAAACAGACCACCCTTGATTCCAGTTTTGATGATTGTGCTGAGCGGCTTTGTGTGGGCAGCGGGGCAAGTCTTTGCCAGGCTTTATTCAAAAGACTCCGGCCTGATGATTCTCAAGGCCAATGCTTATTATGGCGTGCCGCAATTGTTGTTGGCCACTGTGGTGTTGGAACATGGACAATTAGAAGCAATGCAAACCGCCACGCTTTCAATGTGGATGCTATTATTGTTTGTGGGCTTTGTTGGATTTTATTTGGCTTACGCCACATGGTTTTCAGCCCTGAAAATCATGCGCGTTGATGAAGTTGTGCCCTTTGTGCTGTTGATGACACCCGTTGGCTTAGTGACGGCAGTGGTGTTTTTGGGCGAAACAATTACTCCAGTGCAATATCTTGGCGGTGGCGTTTTGATGTTGGGCTTGGCAATTGTGAACAGGTTGATCAAAATACCAAAAACGACGCGTGCGCCTTCGTAATCTTATTTTCTTCTCAGACCTTCGTCCAACCGCGGCATAATCTCTACAAAGTTGCAGGGCTTATGGCGATAGTCGAGTTGGTGAACCAGAATCTCATCCCAACCATCACGGCAGGCACCGGGGCTGCCGGGCAGGCAAAACACATATTTGCCTTTGACAAGGCCTGCGGTTGCGCGTGATTGAATGGTTGAGGTTTTGATTTTGGCAAAACTGATCAAATGAAAAATAACGCCAAAGCCTTCAATTTCTTTTTCAAAAAGCGGGCGCATGGCTTCGATTGTAACGTCACGCCCTGTAAGGCCTGTGCCGCCGGTTGAAATAATTGCGTCCACAGTTGTATCGGCAGCGAATTTTCGGGTGGCGGCCCTAATGGCACGAATATCATCCTTCACAATAACACGGCCCGCCAATCGATGGCCCGCTTCACGAATGCGATCTACCAATGTTTGGCCAGATTTATCATCTGCCAAAACGCGGGTGTCTGAAATCGTCATCACAGCGATGCCAATGCTCAAAAATTCACGCTCGGTCATATCAGTCTGTCTCTGAACAATTGCAAATCGCGCCACGCCATTTTTTTATGCAGGGGAAATTTTAGAAGCTCATCGGGGTGCAGGGTTGCCAGCATCATGGCTTCATTCAGATTTTGCCATTTGCCGCGTTGGCGCAGGATTGATGGGTCACCGCCCGCAAGATATTGGCCGGGCACAGAACTGAAAGCCAAAATGAATTTGTGATTTAAAAGCTGAAGTGCGCGTTTAGCAAAAGGCAGAGCCAGATTGATTTCATTTTCAGTGGGACTGCGGTTGCCTGGAGGCCGCCATGGAATGAGATTGATCATCGCCACATCGGCAATTTTAACATCAATGGCTGCCAACATATTTTCTAGCAATGCGCGCGCCTTGCCCGCAAAAACCATGCCCGATCGATCTTCTTCATTGCGCGGTCTGTCGGAGAAAAGCAGAATTTGCGCATCTTCAGGCCCTTCAAAAAAGCTGAGTTGGGTGGCTGATTTGCGCAAAGGGTGCGTTTCAAAATAATTGAGCGCTTGGGTCAGTTCAGCCAGTGTATTGCAATTTTCTGCACCACTGGAATTAGCCACAACTGCACTGGATTTTACATTCTGGGAGGCTTCAATAGCTTTGGGTTTTTCGGCCACAACAGGTGTGACAAAACGATCAACCGGCTGTTCTAAAATAATCTCATCAGCACCCATGGCAATAAGCCAGCCGAACGCTTCGCTGGCACTTGGTGAAATTGGGTCGTTTGGCCGCTGATCCATGTCTAAATTGGCTGCTTTTCTTAATCACCAACACTCTATAACAGTTAAGCCTTGGGCGCAAATTTTGGAGCTTATTTCGTGACCGATATTCAACGCGAAGCGATGGACTATGATGTGGTGATTGTGGGGGCGGGGCCTGCGGGCTTATCGGCCGCCATTCGGGTGAAGCAGCTTTCGCCAGAAACATCCGTCTGCGTTCTTGAAAAAGGCTCTGAAGTTGGCGCACATATTTTATCGGGCGCGGTGATCGACCCCATTGCTTTGAATGAATTGATCCCCGATTGGAAAGACAAGGGTGCGCCACTGAACACGCCCGTTGTTGAAGATCGATTTTATGTTTTGGGCCCATCAGGTGCTTTGCGCTTGCCCAATTTTTTGATGCCACCGTTGATGAGCAACCATGGCAACTATGCCGTATCGCTTGGCAACGTATGCCGCTGGCTTGCCACGCAAGCTGAAAGTCTAGGGGTTGAAATCTATCCGGGCTTTGCCGCCTCTGAGGTGCTCTACCGTGAAGATGGTTCGGTTCGCGGTGTTGTGGCGGGCGTTATGGGCATTGCCAAGGATGGCACGCATAAGCCTGATTATCAGCCCGGTATGGAACTTATCGGCAAGTATGTTTTTATTGCTGAGGGTGTGCGCGGTTCATTGGCTAAAGAAATTATTGCCAAATATAATTTGTCTGAAGGCCGCGAACCGCAGAAATTTGGGCTTGGCATGAAAGAGCTTTGGGAAGTGAAGCCCGAAAATCACAAGCCGGGCCAAGTGACCCACAGCATGGGATGGCCCTTGGGTATGAAAACCGGCGGCGGTTCATTCATGTATCACTTAGAAGACAATTTAGTTTCTGTCGGTTTTGTAGTTCATTTGAATTATCAAAATCCACATCTTTTTCCGTATATGGAATTTCAGCGCTTTAAACATCATCCGCTGATTGCCAAAACTTTAGAGGGTGGGAGGCGCGTGGCTTACGGCGCACGAGCCATTACTGAAGGTGGCTTTCAATCGGTGCCAAAGCTGGCCTTTCCGGGTGGTGCGCTCATTGGCTGTTCGGCAGGCTTTGTGAATGTCCCGCGCATCAAGGGATCTCATAATGCCATGAAGACCGGAATGTTGGCGGCGGAACAAGCCGTGGCTGCTTTAGCCGCAGGGCGTTCAGGTGACACTTTGGATGGCTATCAAAAGGCTTATGAAAATTCTTGGGTTTATGCCGACTTGAAAAAGGTCAAGAATGTGAAACCTATGTGGTCAAAACTTGGGCTTTTGGGCGGTGCTGTGTTGGGTGCAGCCGATATGTGGCTGAATACGCTGTTTGGATTTGGTTTGGGCACGTGGAAACATGGCAAACCTGATTATGCAACCTTAAAGCCCGCAGCGACAAGCAAACCCATTTCTTACCCGAAACCCGATGGTGTGTTGTCGTTTGACCGATTGACGAACGTGGCATTTTCAGCGACTGCGCATGAGGAAGATGAGCCTGCTCATCTTAAATTGAAAGATAAGAACATTCCCATTGGCGTGAATTTACCCATGTGGGATGAACCAGCCCAACGCTATTGCCCAGCGGGGGTTTATGAAGTGGTGCGGGTTGAGGGCCAAGAGCCTAAATTTCAGATCAATCACCAAAACTGCGTTCATTGCAAAACCTGCGATATTAAAGACCCATCGCAAAATATAACGTGGGTTGTGCCGCAAGGTGGCGAGGGGCCAAACTATCCAAATATGTGAAAATAGGTTGTTAACCCTGTTCCCAAGCTTTTTAAGCCACTGAGAAATAACTAAAAAGCAACCAATCCGCGCAAGGGGTTGTTCAGAGGTCTTGTCTATCACTGCAATCTCGGTGTGATAGGAGTTGTTTTGCCATGGGTTTATCTTTGAAAAAGTTTGGTTTGCTACGTCGGTTGCAAACGTTGTTCAAACAGGATCTCGGCAATGTGTCGGTGATGTTCGGTATTGCTGCTGTGCCGCTGTTTTTGGCGGGCGGTGCCGCCATTGATTATGAGCGCGCCATCAACGCCAAAACAATGCTGCAAGCGTCGCTTGACTCGGCTGCTCTTTATGCAGCCTCGCTCACGTCCACCGATGATAGTTATTTGACAACAAACTCCAAGCCCTATGTCACCGCGAACTACAATAACGTGGGTGACGCGGCTTTGACAACCTATACTGCACATTTTGATACGGCCAGTTCGACTGTTCAGGTTCAGGGCCAGGCGGCCATGAAAACATGGTTCATGTCGATTGTAGGCAAAACGGATTTGACAGTGACAGCCACATCCAATGTGCAACGTTCAGGGCTTAACCTTGAAGTGTCGCTGGTGTTGGATAACACAAATTCAATGAATACGGGCAACGCGATTGCCAGTTTAAGAACGGCTGCTGCGAAATTTGTGTCGCAAGTGATGCCAACAACGCAAGGCAATTTTTATACAAAGATTGCGCTGGTTCCCTATAATAACGGTGTAAACGTCGGTGCTGCCTTGGCTCCAACGGCGCGTGGCGGCATTCAAACGGGTACCAATGTTTTACCGGGATGGCAAAATTATAAATTTCCATCGTTCGATAGCTATGGCAACACAACCAGCAATGGCGTTCCGATAACGCAAACACTTGCTGTGACCAATTGTGTGACCGAACGTACGGGCTTGAACGCCTACACAGACGCTTCGGTTTCGCTCTTCCCGCTCGGTCGACAATATGCACCCAGTGGTAACCCATGCACGGTGACCCAAATGACACCCCTTTCCACGGACAAGACCGCCTTGACCAATTCCGTCAATGCCATGACGGCAGGCAACTCCACCGCTGGTCAAGTTGGCATTGCTTGGGGTTGGTATGCCCTGTCACCCAATATCGGGCTTTGGTCTGGTGCCAGTGCTCCTGCCACTTACGATAAGCTGACAACCACCGTTGTGGCGCAAAAAGTGTCTAAAGTGATGATTCTGATGACCGATGGTGAATACAACTCATCCTATGGCAATGGCGTCATTTC
>JANXRO010000302.1 GCA_025356765.1 Hyphomicrobiales bacterium
ATCAACTTGCCATCAAGATGCAAACGGCCACCGGGCGCTTCGTCAATAATGCCAGCTTCGCCCGGCTTCAACCGAGCGATTTTAAGATCTTCGAGAATAATTGTTTCAGGAATGCCGTTGGCCTTGGCGAAATTTGCATGGGCTTTCAAATGGCGTGGTTCGCCGTGCATGGGCACCAGTATTTTTGGGCGCACCCATTCATACATCATTTTCAATTCGCCTTGGCGCGGATGGCCTGACGAATGCACCATGGCTTCATCTGGCGTGATGACTTCAATATCCAGCTTGGCCAAATTGTTGATAACGGCGCTGACAACTTTTTCATTGCCTGGAATGGTGCGGGCAGAAAAGATCACCAGATCGCCCTTTTCCAAAGCGATTTGCGGGTGGCTGTCATCTGCTATGCGGCTGATGGCGGCTCGCGGTTCGCCTTGGCTTCCGGTGCATAACAACAAAATGCGTTCAGGCGGCAGATAGCCAAATTCTTCAATATCTAAAAATGCGCCAGCGTCTTTTAAATATCCACATTTGCGCGCGGCCTCAATTGTGTTGCGCATGGCGCGGCCCGCGATAACCACTTCCCTGCCCGCTGTACGCGCGGCGCGAACAGCACATGAAATGCGCTCAACATGGCTGGCGAAAGTTGTAACAGCAACGCGGCCTTTGGCATTTAAGATAATATCTTCAAGGGTTGCGGCCACATCCTTTTCAGATGGTGACATGCCCTCGCGCAACACATTGGTTGAATCGCAAATCAGTGCATCTACGCCTTTGTCGCCCAATTCACGAAAGCGCTTTTCGTTGATCGTTGCGCCCAACATGGGTGTGCGATCAATTTTCCAATCACCAGAATGAAGCGCATTGCCTTCCGGCGTTTCAATATAAAGCGCACAGGATTCAGGGATGGAATGGGTGACGGCAATGAATTCCAGTTTGAACGGCCCCAAGGTAAATTTGCTGCCGGGCTTATGGGTGATAACCGGCACATCTTCGTCAAGCCCGCGTTCAATCAATTTCAGTTTGAGAAGTTCAGCCGCAAAGGGCGTGCAATGAACCTCGCACTCCAGCTGTGGCCAGAGATGAACAATTGCGCCGATATGGTCTTCATGCGCGTGGGTGATGACAAGGCCATTGAATTTTTTACGGTTTTTTGTGATGAAGCTTACATCGGGCATAATCACATCAATGCCGGGATCGCGTTCATCACCAAATTTCACACCCAAATCAACCATCAGCCAATCGCGATTGTTGGATGCGCCTGTGCCATAGCAATAACAGTTCATGCCAATTTCGCCGGTGCCGCCTAATGGTAGCACCACAAAATCTGGGGTTTGGTCAAACTTCTTTTTCGGATTGGTTTTCGGAATAGGTTTTCTGTTCATGCGGCTGGTCATAGCCTATGCGCACGTCTCCTGCATAGAAGGACTTAACGACTGAGTTAGCAAGCCGCAGTTGAAGCGCACCATCTGGCCCCAAGCCTGTGAAGATGCCCGGGACTGAGCTGGTTGGCGTCTCAATCGTGACCGGCTTACCGATTGACGCGCATCGTACTTCCCAGAGCGCAGCAATTTTGGTGAAACCTGCCCCCTCATCCCAAATTTGCAAATAGTTTGAGAGGCTTGTGCGCAACGCTTCAAACATTGAATCAACTGTCGCTGCGGCAAGGCGCGTGACGGGATAAGCTAAGCCTTCGGGGTGATGGGCGATGTTGACGCCGATGCCGATGGCGATGAGATTTGGCGAAAGTGCTTCGGCAAGAATGCCGCAAAATTTGGCATTGTACAAAAGGCAATCATTGGGCCACTTCAGGGTTATGCTTTGCGCATTAACGAAAGAACTGGCGGCATCATGCACGCTTAACGCTGCAACAAAGCTAAGCTGGCTGAATGTGCTTTCTGGCGCAGCCGTGGGCCACAACAGGGTTGCATAAAGGTTGCCGGGCTTTGACACCCATTGGCGACCCATGCGGCCTTTGCCCATGGTTTGCTCACCAGCGACAATCCACAACGGCCCGGTTTGGCCAGAAGCGGCTAAACGGCGTGCTTCCGAATTGGTGGAATCGATTGTTTCGAGGTGGTGAACTAAAACAGAGATTTTGCGGCACCCGTTGCCAGCGTGATCAAAGGCTGTGCAAAAATAATGAATGCCAAAACGAATGCGCAAGCCGCATAGGCAACCCAAGTTGTTTCCAACTCACCTTCATCAAAGGCGGGTGCTGGTTCATCAAAATACATAATCTTGATGATGCGCAGATAATAATAGGCACCAACCACGGAGGCCACAACACCCAACACAGCGAGAACATACAGTGGCACCAGACCGGTTTTTATGGCTGCCGCAAAAACCAACAATTTGCCGAAGAAACCTGCCAAGGGCGGAATGCCAGCCAGCGAGAACATCAACATGGCCAAGCAAAATGCCAAGCCTTTGTTAGTGCGTGAAAGGCCTGCAAGATCTGATATATTCTCAACATATTGGCCGTTGCGGCGCATCGATAAAATGCAGGCGAACGTACCCAGCGTAGTGACAAGATAAATCAACATATAAACAATCATGCCTTGCACACCTTCTATGGTGCCAGCGGCCAACCCAACCAATGCAAACCCCATATTGGCGATTGATGAATAGGCCATCAGGCGCTTGATATTGCTTTGGCCAATGGCGGCAAACGCACCCAAGGCCATGGACGCAATGGAGATGAAAACAACAATCTGTTGCCAGCTTTGTGTGATGTGCGCGAAGGGGCCTACCATAACGCGCGTGAACAAGGCGATGGCGGCAATTTTGGGAGCAGATGCAAAAAACGCGGTGACAGGTGTTGGCGCACCTTCATAGACATCGGGTGTCCACATATGAAATGGCACGGCTGAAACTTTGAAAGCCAAGCCTGCAAGAATGAACACAATGCCAAACACGATGCCCAAGGTTGGGCCGCTGACAGCCAGTGAAGCGGCGATTGCTGCAAAACCCGTCTGCCCGGTTATTCCATAAATAAGCGAAGCGCCATAAAGCAACATGCCAGATGAAAGCGCGCCCAGAACAAAATATTTCAGGCCGGCTTCAGATGATTTGGCGCTGTCTCTGTTAATCGCTGCCACAACAGAAAGTGCCAGTGATTGCAACTCGAGGCCCATGTAAAGGGCAATCAAATCACCCGCTGAAATCATCAACAACATGCCGAGTGTGGCGAGCATGATCAGCACGGGATATTCATTCGAGTCCATGTTTGTGCGGGCC
>JANXRO010000308.1 GCA_025356765.1 Hyphomicrobiales bacterium
CGCGCGCATAACCCCAAGCCACCGCATCATGCCGCCCCGTGCCGCCACGTGGTTGATAATAAGCGCCCAGAATAGGGTATCGACAATTCGGATCATCATTGATGATGGGGCAAATTTGTTTCACTTCCGCTGGTGTGACCATGCGGCAATCCAAGCCCGCCAAACGGTTGGCATGGGCCGTGCGTTGAAAGGCGCGCAATTCATGTTGGGTTTGGCACAACATCAAAACACCGCGTGGGCTGAACATCACGTTATAGTTCAAATCTTGCGTCAGCCCCTCATAGAGCGAACGCGCCAGTTCATAGATGGCGATGGAAGGGTCTTGCAAATAGTTGGACCTGATGATGGTGGTGTTGCGCCCGGTGTTGCCGCCGCCCAGCCAGCCTTTTTCAACCACGGCGATGTTTGTCATCTTGTGGTTTTTGGCCAGATAATAGGCGGTGGCCAAACCATGGCCGCCAGCACCCACAATCACGGCATCATATTCGGCTTTGGGTTGGGGAGAGCGCCAAGCGCGTTCCCAATCCTTGTGGTAATTCATCGCATTGCGGGCGAGAGAAAATATCGAATAGCGAGGTTTCAACATAATTTTGGTTCTATCAGATGCCAAAGCCATGCTCCAATGCTTTCCGACGTGGGGCTGCACCACTGCGACAATGGGCCGTGGACGACAAATTGACCAAGCTGATAAGAGACTGACATGACACGCAAACAAAAGCGCTTGAGCATTATTTTGGCGGGCCTTGGCCTTCTCGGCGTAGCTGCCGGTTTGGTTTTGTTTGCGCTCAATGATTCAATCGTATTTTTCTATACGCCCAGCGAAATTGCCCAAAAACACATCACATCGGGCCAGCGCATCAGGCTTGGTGGGCTGGTTGAAAAAGGCACGCTTGTAAAAAGCAATGATGGCCTTGTGGCATTCGTGGTGACAGACATGACCAGCACGATGAAGGTTAATTACAAAGGCCTGCTGCCAGATTTGTTTAAAGAAGGCCAAGGCGTTGTGGCCGAAGGGGCAATGGCAGCAGATGGCACATTTAAAGCTGATTCCGTTTTGGCCAAGCATGATGAGAAATACATGCCCAAGGAAATTGTCGACAAGCTCAAAGCCCAAGGCCAATGGAAGGGCTAAACTCCACCAAGTTCACTATTCCGCCGCAATGAGGCAAAGATTTCACACGGTTGCCGCAAACATTACAGTCTCTTCATAAAATGGTAATGTTCAAGTAACGAGGCCAAGCCCATATTCACTTCATCAAATGAAGGAGAATGTTCCATGTTGAATAATTTGAAGTCCCCGCGCAAAACAGTTTATGGTCTGCTCACAGCCGCACTTTTGTCGGCCAGCGTCTTTACATCTGCCATTGTGGCTTTGCCACCCGCACATATGGCCCAAGCCGAAGCCATTGCTGGCTTGGACGCTTCCAAATCTTTAAGCCCGCTTGTTGAAAAAGTTATGCCAGCTGTCGTCAGCGTTGAAGTGAAGCTTGGCGATAAAGCAACCGACACAGCAGATAGTGGTGATGGCGGTGGCGACCAATTGCCCCCCGGCCTGAAAGATTTCTTCAACCAGTTCCCACAGTTCAAAAATCGCATGCCGCATAATCCTCAAGGTGGTGGCATGGCCTTGGGTTCAGGCTTCGTGCTTTCTGCTGATGGTTATGTTGTGACCAACAACCACGTTGTTGCCGATGCAGACTCCGTGAAAGTAAAATTCCAGAACGGTGACAGCTTTGATGCAACTGTTATTGGAACCGATCCAAAAACCGATTTGGCTCTTCTCAAAATCAAAGGTGGCAAATCGTTCCCCTTTGTGAATTTCTCCACAACTGAAGCAAAAGTGGGTGATTATGTGATGGCCGTTGGCAATCCATTTGGTTTGGGCGGCACGGTGACACGCGGAATTATTTCAGCCCGCGGCCGCGATATTGGCAATGGCCCCTATGATGATTTCTTGCAGATTGATGCATCCATCAACAAAGGCAATTCTGGAGGTCCAACATTCAATCTGGATGGTGATGTAATTGGCATTAACACTGCCATTTATTCTCCATCAGGCGGCTCGGTTGGCATTGGTTTTGCCATTCCAGCAGCCACAGCGTTGAACGTGATTGAAAGCTTGAAAACCAACCACAAAGTAACGCGCGGTTGGCTTGGTGTGCAAATTCAACCTGTCACAGCCGACATTGCTGACACGCTGCATTTGGATGGCACCAAAGGCGCGTTGATTTCAGATTTGACTGAACGTTCACCTGCTTTGAAAGCCGGGCTGAAAGCCGGTGACACCATTGTGAAAGTGAACGACATTCAGATTGTGGATGATCGTGATCTTGCCAAAGTGATTGGCAAAGTTTCGCCAGGCACAGATGTGAAACTTGCGATTATTCGTGACGGCAAGGCCCAGACAATTACAGTCACTTTGGGCACAATGCCAAACGAAGCCCCTAAAATGGCCAACGCCGATCAGGGCGATGCAGCGCCCGCTGCACCACTGGCCGCATTTGGTTTGGAAGTTGAACCTGCCGCAAATGGCAAGGGCGTTAAGATCACCAAGATCGACCCCAAGTCTGATGCAGCACAAACTATCCTGAAGGAAGGCGACACGATTTTGAAAGTTGCCGGATCTGAAGTGACAGACCAAGCGAGCGTGGACGAGGCCTTGAAGAAGGCAGGCGACAAGAAAGTTTTGTTGCTCGTTAAAACAGCACAAGGCCAAAGCTTTGTAACGCTTGGAAAAGCCAAGGGCTAACAATCCTATGCACCTCGATCAAACATTTGATCGGGGTGCATCCTGCAAACTTTGAAAAGGGGCTAATTCTATGCAACCGCAGAAAAATGAAACAAATGCTGATTTGACAGGTGATGTTTGGGCTGGCACAGGCAATTACATGCGCATCCTAATCATTGAAGATGATAAAGACGCCGCTTCCTGGCTGATGAAAGGCCTGAAAGAAAGCGGCCACATTGTTGATCTGGCAAGTGATGGCGAATTGGGTTTTGCCGTGGCCAACGAAGGCCGCCATGATGTTTTAATTGTCGATCGCATGTTGCCAAAAGTGGATGGGTTGACCATCATCAGCCAGTTGCGTTCCAATGGCCACAAAACGCCTATTCTTATTTTAAGTGCGCTAAGCGATGTTGATGAACGTGTTAAAGGCCTACGCGCAGGCGGTGATGATTATCTGGCAAAGCCCTATTCATTTTCAGAACTTTTGGCCCGCGTTGAAGGCTTGGGCGCACGTAAATTATTAGACCCCAAAGACGCAAAATTAAAAGCCGCCGATCTTGAACTTGATCTTTTAACCCGCACTGTAACCCGCGACGGCAAGCCGATTGTGTTGCAACCGCGCGAATTTAAATTGTTGGAATATCTGGTTCGCAACGCTGGCCACATTGTAACGCGCACAATGCTTTTGGAAAATGTGTGGGATTATCATTTTGACCCGCAAACCAATGTGATTGACGTTCATGTTTCGCGGTTGCGCGGCAAACTTGATAAAGGTTTTGCGGAACCGCTTTTGCAAACAGTGCGCGGCGCTGGTTACATGATCCGTGCCAGGTAGGTTTAAACTTTTTCGAACGTCAACGTTCCGCTTGTCGGCGCTCTATCTGTTTTTTTTCATGGCCTCAATCGTGGTCATTTTAAGCTATGTTTATTACGACACGATCAGCCTTTTAGAACAGCAAGATCAAGAAACCATCAGAGCCGATGTGTTGGGTCTGACAGACCAATATCGCGTCGGCGGTGTTGCAGGCATCTTGGAAACCATTGAACGCCGCAACGCCCAGAAGGGTGAGATGCTGTATATGTTGGCTGATCCTTCAGGAAGCCATATTGCTGGCAATCTTGTGTCATTGCCCATCAACTCCATACCCGATGACAGCTGGTTTGATTTCAAAATCAAATCCGCTGACAAGAACGCTACGGCAGATCACACAGCACATGGCTATAATGTGCAACTGCCTGATGGCTATCAACTTGTTGTGGCGCGGGATGTGGAAGACATTCGCGTTTTTCGTGATCGAATTTTATATTCGCTTTATTGGGGCTTGGGTTTTGCTGTGGTGATTGGTTTGGGCGTTGGCACAGCGTTCAGCCGCAGCTTTCTGCGACGTGTGGACTCCATCACCAATACCAGCCAGAAAATTATGAATGGCAACCTATCAGACCGCATGCCCATTTCAGGCAGCGGCGATGAGCTTGACAGGTTGGCGCATTCACTAAACGACATGTTGAACAAAATTGAACTTTTGATGCAAGGCATGCGCGAAGTTTCGGGCAACGTGGCCCATGATTTGAAAACTCCGCTCACCCGTATGCGCGCGCGCCTTGAAGATGCGCTGCGTGGCGAAGACAAAGTTGCACAAAGGCATGCGCTTGAACAAAATGTGCATGATTGTGATAATCTTCTGGCCACGTTTAACGCGCTTTTATCCATCACCCAATTGGAAGCGGGCCAACAGCGCACAAGCTTAGAAAATCTTGATGCCTATGCAACCTTGGCCGATGTAGTGGAACTTTATGAACCCTTGGCGGAAGAAAACCATGGCACCATTCAGCTGCGCGCCCAGCCGGGGCTTATCATCAAAGCCAAGCGCGAACTGATGGCCCAGGCCCTCACCAACTTGCTGGATAACGCGCTGAAATATGGCGCATCAAAAGATGGTGGCACGCATATTATTGTGAGTGGCAGAATCGAACAATCCAACACTGTCATCTCTGTTTCTGATCAAGGTACGGGCATTCCAGAAAAAGACCGAACCCGCGTTCTTGATCGCTTTGTAAGACTTGATGAAAGTCGCACAAAACCCGGCAACGGATTGGGCTTAAGTCTTGTCTCAAGCATCGCAACCCTTCTGGGCGGCAAGCTTATTATTCGTGACAACAACCCCGGCCTAAAAGCCGAATTGCACTTGCCTTACGCGGGTTAAGCCAGCCGCGCCAAAGCCTTTTCACGTCCGATCAACGGCAACAATGCTGCAAGCTCTGGGCCGTGGTCCATGCCTGTCAACGCTTGGCGCAGCGGCATGAACAGTGTCTTGCCTTTGCGGGCCGATGCGATTTTCAAAGCCTCAGTCCACATTTTCCATGTTGTGTTGTCCCATGGTTCTGCCGGCAAATGATC
>JANXRO010000313.1 GCA_025356765.1 Hyphomicrobiales bacterium
CGTTGCTTCAGCAACGGGTGAAGAAAACCATTTGTCCCAAAAAGCCATCAAAGCCTCCTATGCTGCAATGTCGCAACGCGCTTCGCAGCGTGTTGTAAGATCAGTTTCAACTTGCAAAGTTGTGTGGCCAATATTGTGGTGATGTTCAAGCTCTTCGCAAATGGCCATCAAAAATTCATCGCCGGGGTGTCCGCCCGGCATAACCATATGCGCAGTTAAAGCTGAATCCGTGGTACTCATTGGCCAGATATGAAGGTCGTGAATGCCGGTCACACCCTTTTGTGCTTCCAGAAATTTGCGAACCGCAACAGGGTCAATCGACGACGGCACGGCCTTGAGCGACATGGCAATACTCTCGCGCAGCAAGCGCCAACTGCTCCACACAATAACTCCCACAATCAGCAAACTGGTAACAGGATCAAGCCACAGCCAGCCTGTGCGCTGCATCAAAAAACCCGCAACCACAACGCCAGCGGCCACAACCGCATCGCCTGCCATGTGGACATAAGCGCCACGAATGTTGATATCATCCTGCCGCCCGCGCATGAACATCAGCGCCGTAATACCATTGGTAAAAATGCCAATCGCCGCAACTGCCATAATCCAAAAACCTGGGATGGCCACGGGGTGATAAAATCGTTGCACAGCCTCCCATGCAATGGCACCCACAGCCACCATTAAAAACACACTGTTAAAAAGTGCAGCCATAATGGTGCTGCTTTTCATACCAAACGTATAGCGCGGTGTGGCGGCCCGCGTTGCCAAATGGGCCGCAAGCCAAGCGGCAACCAAACCAAGCACGTCAAACAAATTATGCCCAGCATCCGCCATCAAGGCCACAGAGTTTATCCAAAGGCCAAAAATAAATTCGCCCAGCACAAACCCGCCATTCAAAAAAATGCCAACAGCAAAGGCCAAGCCAAAGCTTGTGGGCGCGTGGACGTGCCCGTGAGAATGGTCGTGGTGCGAATGATCGTGATCAGAATGGGTCATCAGGCATTATCGCATAAGGCCAAAGCCCGAAGCAATGGCCATTTGCGTGTGAATCCTTTCACTTGCTCTGGCAGGCTTGCAATGTTATGCGCAACCGCCTGCATAGAATTTTAGAGTCTGAAAGAGGTCTCCCATGGCTGGCACGTTCCCCGAATATCTAACATTTGATGACGTGTTGATGAAGCCGGGCGCTTCGTCTGTGTTGCCCACCGAAGTTTCAACCGCAACGCGTTTAACCCGCGCCATCAATCTTTCCATTCCCATTGCATCGGCGGCGATGGATACGGTAACCGAAGCCCCCATGGCCATTGCCATGGCGCAGGCGGGCGGCATTGGCGTTATACATAAAAATCTAACGCCAGAAGAACAGTCTGAACATGTGGCCCGCGTGAAGCGTTTTGAAAGCGGCATGGTGGTTAACCCCATCACCATCGCACCAACCGCAACATTGGGAGATTTGATGGCGCTGAAACAACGCCACAAGGTTTCGGGCATTCCGGTGGTGGATCAATTCGGCAAGCTTTGCGGCATCATCACAAACCGAGATGTGCGCTTTGCTACGGATCTGAACGTTAATGTGGCAGAACTGATGACGCGCAACCTCGTCACCGTGCGCGAAGGTGTGGACAGAATAGAGGCCAAGCGCCTGCTTCATAAACATCGCATCGAAAAGTTGATTGTGGTGGATGATGATTTCAAATGTTTAGGGTTGATCACCGTCAACGACATGGAAAAAGCGGCAGATCATCCACTAGCCGCCAAAGATGAACAGGCCCGCCTTCTTGTTGCGGCAGCAACGGGCACAGGCGATAATGGCTTTGCCCGCGCCGAACAGTTAATCGCCGCTGGTGTTGATGTGCTGGTGATTGATACGGCGCATGGCCATTCCATCCATGTGGCCAATCAAGTCACCCGCATTAAAAAGCTTTCAAACAAAGTGCAGTTGATTGCGGGCAATGTGGCAACCGACGAAGCGGTGAAAGCCCTGATTGATGCAGGCGCAGATGCAGTCAAAGTCGGCATTGGCCCGGGCTCCATCTGCACAACGCGCGTTGTGGCGGGTGTTGGCGTCCCACAATTTTCGGCCATTATGGAATGTGCTGAAGAAGGCAATAAACACAATGTGCCCATCATCGCCGATGGCGGCATTAAGCTGTCGGGAGATATGGCCAAAGCCTTGGCGGGCGGCGCATCGGTGGTGATGATGGGCTCTATGCTGGCGGGCACAGACGAAGCGCCCGGCGAAGTATATCTCTACAATGGCCGCAGCTATAAATCTTATCGCGGCATGGGCAGCGTGGGTGCCATGGCGCGTGGGTCGGCTGATCGTTATTTTCAACAAGATGTGGGCAACACATTAAAGCTGGTGCCGGAAGGCATTGAAGGCCAAGTGGCCCATAAAGGTTCGGTCAACGCCGTGCTTCACCAAATGGTGGGCGGCCTTCGCGCTGCCATGGGCTATGTGGGCGCAGGCACCCTTGGCGAACTTCAATCCAAAGTGAAATTCGTGCGCATCACGGGGGCAGGGCTTCGCGAAAGTCACGCCCATGATGTGATGATCACGCGTGAAGCGCCGAACTATCAAAGGCCAAGTGAATGAGTTTAACGCAGTGGCTTTTGCTGCCAATTTTTCTTCATCTCGTTTTGGTGGTCTATGTTGGCGTCAATTCCATCCGCGCCCGCATTGCATCAGTGATGAAAGGCGAAACGAAGCTTTCTGCAATTGCGCTTAATTCAGGCAACTGGCCACCCCGCGTGCGCCAGCTTGGCAATAATTTTGATAATCAATATGATGTGCCCACAACATGGTATGCGCTCTGTGCCTTGTTAATCGCCACAGGTAAGGTTGATGTAATTTCAGCCACGTTGTCTTGGGTTTTCGTCATCACCCGTTATATTCATTCATATATCCACATCGGCTCAAACACGGTGCGTTATCGCATGTATTCTTTTCTGGCAGGCTTTGTTGTTTTAGCCGTGATGTGGATGTGGTTTGCAGTGCGCCTGTTTGTAGGTTAGAGCAAACGCAACCGTTTTTTATATGCCCAAATCGTCATTCCCGCGAAGGCGGGAATCCAACTTACAACCGCTTCAAATTTGGCCAAGTTGGATTCCCGCCTTCGCGGGAGTGACGTAACAATTAGAATATTTCGAAAGAACCAAACACATGAAACTTGCTGGCCGCGTTGCTGCGGCAATTGAAATTTTAACCGAAATCACCACGCGCCACAGGCCTGCTGCCGAAGCGTTGAAAGATTGGGGCAAGGCGCATCGCTTTGCCGGTTCAACCGATCGTCATGTTCTGGGCACTTTGGTTTATGATACGCTGCGCCGCAAAATGTCGGCCGCCGCTTTGTTGGGCAAAGATGATCCGCGTTCGCTGGTGTTGGGAACTTTGGCCAATGTGTGGGCCATGCCAGTTGCAGATATTGCCAGCATGTGTGAAGAACAATTCGGTCCTGGCGCATTATCCGCCAAAGAAAAAACAGCGCTTGAAAAACCCTTGGCACCAAATCTGTCGCCCTACATTCTTGGCGATTTTCCAAAATGGCTGGAAGCAGATTTGATCAATGCCTACGATGAAAAAGTAACAGCCCAACTGGCAGCCTTGGCCCAGCGTGCGCCCATCGATATGCGTGTCAACACATTGAAAGCCACGCGCGAAGATGTGCTTGCCACTTTCGCTAAATTCAACGCAGTGGCAACAGCGCTTTCGCCTTGGGGTTTGCGCATTCCTGCGCCCACAATCGAAAGCCGCAACGTCAATGTAGAGGCTGAAACAGCTCACGGCCTTGGCCAGTTTGAGGTGCAAGACGAAGCTTCACAAATCGCCACAGCCCTGACTGGCGCAAAGCCCGGTGAAACAGTTTTAGATCTTTGCGCCGGAGCTGGCGGCAAATCTTTAGCACTTGCAGCCATGTTAAAAAACCAAGGCCGTGTCGTGGCCTATGATCAAGATAAACATCGCCTTCGCCCCATTTTTGAACGCATCACGCGCGCCGGCGCCACTTGCATTGAAGTGGTGGCCGCAGATGAAAAAGAAAAACGCAAATTGCCCGGCGGCTATGATCTGGTGGTGGTCGATGCCCCTTGCACAGGTTCAGGAACATGGCGCAGAAAGCCCGATGCCAAATGGCGCGTGGCTGAAAAACAGTTAAACATCAGGCTTAAGGAACAAGCCGATATTCTTGAAAACGCTAAACATTTTGTGAAGCGTGGCGGCAGGCTGGCCTATTTCACCTGTTCAATTTTGCCGCAAGAAAATCAAGACCAAGTCACGGAATTTTTGAAAGCCAACAGCGATTTCAAAATTATTCCGTATACTGAGCAATGGAAGAAAAATATTTCAGCAACCCCAGTTAAGTCTGCCAACGGGTCTGCTGAAACATTACAACTCACACCGCTTGATCATGATACGGATGGTTTTTTTGCAAGCGTGATGATGCGCGCCTAACCCCGTCACTTCAGTTCCCAAACGATGCTTACATCTGAGCCAATGCCCACTTCACCGGCCGCAACCGGAACAGCTTTGGCCGCTGCATCCATCGCCATGGCACGCATGGGCACGGGCTGTGGCGCATAAGAACCATTTTCTGAAATTTGAATAACGTCGCCCAAGGCTACACCCACAGCCGCCGTCATCAATTGGGCTTTGCGCAAAGCATCTTTCACAGCTATCTTGCGGGCTTCATCTTGCGAAGCTTGTTGGTCGGCCACTGAAAATGAAATGCCATTGATTTGGTTGGATCCAGCCGTCACTGCCTTATCAAGAACAGTGCCAAGGTCTGCAATTTTATGCACAATCACTGTCACACTG
>JANXRO010000323.1 GCA_025356765.1 Hyphomicrobiales bacterium
CCACACGGACTTTGAAAAAGGTTTCATTCGTTCAGAAACCGTTGCCTATGATGATTATGTTGCAGGCAAGGGCGAAGCAGGTTCAAAACTTGCCGGCAAGTTCCGCCTTGAAGGCAAAGAGTATGTGGTGGCCGACGGCGATGTGATGCACTTCAGGTTTAATACTTGATGTGAAGTCTAACTCAGCCTGATCAACACGGTGGCCACTGCGCAAAGTTGCGCCATGTTCAGCGAGATTGACAAAAAATGAGGGCTGAACATTATGCGACCGCATAACAACGCGCCCGAAAATGCGCGAGATGGCATAGCCGCGCATTGCGAAAGCGCGACACCATGTCCACGTTTCGGGAAGGATGGCGGGGATGCGGCTTTCAGTTCGTCACGCCACGCAACGGGCTAAGGAATAAACAAAGGCCAAGACTTGGAAATTAGGCGGCTGACTTTGATTTTGGATCCGGCTCGCCCCTGCCGGTTTCAATCAGCTTCCGTAAACTATCGTTCAAATAGAAACTCCATCCGCCACTGCAGGCTTCGAAGCATTCAAACTGTGGCACAAGGCCAGCGTGCGTGACTTTAAGTTCTGTGCTCTGGCCATTTTTTGAAATATCAAAAACAACTTCAGTTCCGTCCCACTCTGATTTGTGTGCAACAAAGCTCAATTCACTTTGGATAATTTTCCACACAAGTTTTTTGTTCGGCACCAATTCCGTTATTTTTTGGGTGCTGACATGAAAGCTGCCGTGGCGATAAATAAATTCGCCGTTGAGTTTTGCTGTCTCGCCAACAATTCCTTCACCCCACCACGCGCGCGGGTTGATGATGGCAGCAAACACCTTTTCTGGTGGTTGGTTGACGACAAATGACGTTGTGAAGCTATGCTCTGTCATCATTTCACCTCTATGCGTCTACAGGAAGGCGGGTTTCATAAAGCTGTTTATAGGCGCGCCAATGATCCCAAAAATTCTCGATCTTTTCGTTTGAGACGCGCGCTGCCAAAACATCGAGATGAGTGTGCCACCCGGTGCTGACGCCCACCATCATGCTGCGGCTTGGCAAGTTTCGATGCGTTAGTGTGAGAAGAACTTTTGCTCCAACGGTCTTCAATTCGAAAATAACTTCGCTATCACTCCAGAACATGAAACCCAGCTTGTGGGGTGGCTCGCATGCTGTGATGCGCGAAGGCAAAACTGATTCAGATGATGTCATGCTTTCGGGCCGCTTGCCCGGCGGTGTTGTGGTTTTATCATGGTGCCACACCAGTTCACACGGTGCGCCCACGTTCAAATCCATATCGCCAGAAGCCAACCATTGCTGGCGCAGGTCACTTTTGGTGAGGTAATCCCAGATGCGTTCAATGGGGCCCGGCAACAGGCGCTGCATTTCAATCACGCGGGGCGCAACAACTTTGCCGAACGTATCTTCTGCGGTGATGCTCATTTCGTTTCTCCTGATTTTGAATTTGCGGCGTCTTCTGCTTTCAGCAGCGCTTCCAAAGCGTCCAAACGGTTTGTCCAGAAAATTTCATAATAAGCCAACCATTGATGGGCATTTGCCAAGGGGCCTGCATTCAGGCGGCAGATATGCGTGCGACCGCGCACATCCCGCTTCACCAGCCCAGCGGCTTCCAAGGCCTTGATGTGTTTGGATGCGGCCGCCAAAGACATGGCATAAGGTTCTGCCAGTTGTGAAACCGTGCGTTCACCCGAAGCCAGATGCGCCAGCATTTTCCGCCGGGTGGCATCACCCAAGGCGTGGAAGATGGAATCGAGTTGTGATGTCTGATATTCAACCATAAAGTTGAATGTATGAGTTAAGACTGATATTGTCAACCATTTAGTTGAATAGTTTTGTCATCAATGGTGCTGGCCAAAGCGGGTTTGTCGATGGGGCCTTTCGCAAGTTCAATGAGTTTGCTCCTTAAACATTGAAGGACACCAGCACTTGCGCAGGTGATATTCCTGCGATAAAAAAATACGAACGGGGCGATGTGATTGATATTCTCAGCAAGGAGCTTTGCCATGAGAGCTATGCCCGTTCGAAGCCTGGTTTGGTTTTCAATTTGTTTTCTCTCGCTTTTCCTGCCAGCCCAAGCGGCTGATCCTGCTGGTTGCATTAAAGATGCCAAAGGCGAAACGGCGGTAGGAGATTGCACCGCTGCAATCGGTTCGGGAAAGCTGCAAGGCTGGGACCTTGCTGCTGCCTATGTCTATCGTGCCGTGGCTTTGCAGGAATTGGATAAACTGGATGAAGCTTCGGCAGATTTTCAAAAAGCCAAGGCTCTTCGCAACCCCTATCCTGAAGCCATGATGGCCGAAGCCAAGTTAAAATGGAAACTTAAAGCGCGTGCGACGGCAGCAAAGGCCCTTGCTGCAGACCCTAAAGATTGCCTTCCCGATGCTGAAGCAGAAGTTGCGGTGAGCGCTTGCACTTCGGCCATCGAAAAAGGAAACCTGAAGGGCACCGATCTGGCCGAAGCGTTTTTGCGCCGGGCGAGCGGTTATGATTATCTTGGCACCTATGACAAGGCCCAAGCTGATTTTGACCAAGCCATTGCAACCGACCCGACCTTTGCCAGAGGCTTTATGTTTCGGGGTTATTTTGAAACGCTTATGCACCATGACGACGCAGCACTTGATGATTTCAACAAGGCGGTGACTTTGAAACCCGATGGTGCCGAGCCGTTATTTTATCGCGCACGCTATTACCACGAGGCCCATGGAGATTGGAAAAGCGTGGTCGCTGACATCGAAAAAGCCGTGCAGCTTGAACCTGACAACCAAACCTATTCGACCTATTTGGAGACTGCTCAAAGTGAATTGAAAAAGCAGTGAGGGCAGAAGTTCTTCTCGCGCACTTTGGCTGAACTTGGGTGTTCATGCCGCATTCAGTTTTAATACACTAACCACACGCCCACATGTTCGCTGAGGAGAACAATCATGTTGCGTATTATTTTCGCTGTTGTTGTGTTCGCCTTTGCTTTGCCAAGCTTGGGCTTTTGTGATGATGGTGCTGCAATGCCTTCGGATGAGGAAATTGCAGCGCAGGCATCAGCAACAATAAAAGCGTGTCTTGATGTTGTTGATGCCAAAGTTGAAGAAGAAAATGTGGCAAGGCAAAAAGATGGCGCGGCAGAACCAGCTAAGCCTGATGCAGTAAAGGGCGTGGAAAAAACCACGCCTGAAGCTTTTCTTGCAGCGGCGGCAAAAAACAAACCGCGTTATGCCTCTGAAAACTGCATCGGCATTGTGGCTGATGATTGTTTGGCGAACGGTGACGAGGGAACACTTGGAATGATGCAGTGTTACGGCACCGAAAGCCAAGCGTGGGATGCGCGGTTGAACGCCAGTTATCGTGAACAAACTTCTGCGAGTTTGAAAAAGCCAGAAGAGCAAGCACTGGCCAAACATCTGCGCAAAATGCAAACGGCGTGGATTGCCTGGCGCGATGCCACGTGTGAAGTGGTTTATTCAGGTGGAATTCCACTGTATGGTGAAGACGCAAAAGTGGATGGCGTTTATTGCGATATGGTTTTAACCGCGCGGCAGGCGCTTTCGTTAGAAGGCAAAATGATCTTGTCGTTTGACACGCCATCAGGCGGATAAGTTGGAAACATTGAAAAAGGGAGATCCGACCTCTTGAAAAATGAAACCACACTTCAACGTAAGTCTGACTGTAAACTTGTTGTTACGCGAACGTTCAATGCCCCTGCGCAGATTGTGTTTGACGCATGGACCAAGCCCGAAATATTCAAGGCGTGGTGGGCACCAAAGTCGATGGGCGTGCCTTTGCTTTCATGCGAAATGGATGCGCGCACCGGGGGCACATATCGCCTTGAATTTGGAAAAGATGCTGAACATACTTTTGCATTTTTTGGAAAATATATCGAAGTGAAATCAAATTTGCGCCTTGTTTGGACCAATGCAGAAACTGAGCAGGGGGCAATAACCACGGTGACCTTTGAAGAAAAAGGCGGCAAGACACTTCTGGTGTTGCACGAGCTTTATCCATCAAAAGAAGAACTCGATAATTCAATCATTGGAATGGAAGATGCTATGCCCGAACAATTTGAACAGCTGGATGGGCTTCTGCTCTCTCTCGTGTGAGGCCAGAGACAATCATCAAATCGCAAGCGCTAATGCCCGCCATAGCCCACAAGTGTGTGCACCTTCACGCGGCGCGGAGTTTATCGGCACCGCCTAAATCTGGCAGATCAATCACGAAGGCGGCGGAGATGATTTCGCCGCCAGCAAAGTCGGAGTAGTTTCAGTTCAGATAGGTGGCCCCGGAAGCAAAATGCCCATTGGCGAAATAGCTCCGGCGTTAGGCGGATTTGCAATAGTATTACAAAGACAAGTGATACCTAGTTGCATACCGTTTGGCATTCCCGCCCCATTTTGAACCGATTGCAGATGTCCTCCTGGCTCAGGTCTGACGATTAGCATTTGCCATCGCCAATCTGTTTCAAATTTTTCCTTAAGTTTTTTGACGATATCGCTAGGTTCGACATCGCGAATGACCGTGCAAGTATCTGCCATAAGGTTTGTTTGCG
>JANXRO010000328.1 GCA_025356765.1 Hyphomicrobiales bacterium
GACATATCGCGCGCCAACAACAGGCCAATTTTATCTGAAAAAATAACTTGGCCTCTATGGTCAACAACGCCGCAGCGATCACCGTCACCATCAAAACCAAAACATAAATCTGCCCCATGCTTGGCCACGGCGGCGGCCATAGTATGCATCATTTCCATATCTTCAGGGTTGGGATTGTAGTTGGGGAAAGTGTTGTCCAATGCGCAATCCATCTCAACAACCTCGCAGCCAAGCGCGCGCATAACCTGAGGTGCAAAGGCACCAGCTGTGCCATTGCCGCAAGCCACAATAACTTTCAATGTGCGTTGAAGCGGGCCATTTTTTAAAAGTTCCTCCATATATTTTGGAAAAAATTCTGGCACATCAACCAACCCGCCGCCTGAACGCAATTGCCATTTTGCGTGAAGCGTGATGTCTTTCAATTCTTGCATCTCATCAGGCCCGAATGTCAGCGGCGGGCTGATGCCCATTTTAATGCCTGTCCAGCCATTTTCATTATGCGACGCTGTCACCATGGCAACCGTTGGAACATTCAAAGCAAATTGTGCAAAATAGGCCATGGGTGTCATGCACAGGCCGATGTCATGCACTGTGATGCCAGCTGAAATAAGCCCCAGTGTCAGCGCTTGTTTCACACTTTGCGAATAGCTGCGAAAATCATGGCCAGTTATAAGTTCTAGCCGAACTCCGCGATTGTGCATCAAAGTGCCAAGGCTTGCGCCCAAAGCTTGCAGGCCTTTTAAGTTGATCTCTTCACCAAACAACCAGCGCGCATCATATTCGCGAAAACCCGTGGGTTTCACCATGGCTTGCGTTTCAAACGCCAAGGTGTTGGGTGCTATGTGTGTCAGTGGCGGTGTTAGCATGTCGAACTTTCAATCAGTATAAAGTGTGGTGCGTTTGGGCCCGAGAGATTTTTCATCCTTGGCTTCTTGCAAATCAGCCGCCATCATTTCTTTGACAAGGCCATGAAAATCAACCTTTGGCTTCCAACCCAAAGTGGCCCGCGCTTTGCTGGCGTCCCCCAGCAACGTTTCAACTTCAGTGGGGCGGAAATATCCCGCATCAATTTCCACAATCACACGGCCATCTGCAAGCACACCTTTTTCATCAAAGCCAGTGCCTTTAAATGAAATTTCCAAACCCAACTCTGCGCAAGCCACTTTCAGAAAATCGCGAATGGAATATTGAACGCCAGTGGCCACCACATAATCATCGGGCTTATCATGTTGCAAAATAAGCCATTGGCTTTCCACATAATCACGCGCATGGCCCCAATCACGTTTTGAATCAAGATTGCCCAAATATAGAGTTTTCTGCATACCCAAAACAATGCGGGCCAGGGCGCGGGTTATTTTGCGGGTGACGAAAGTTTCGCCGCGCAAGGGCGATTCATGGTTGAACAAAATGCCATTGCACGCAAACATGCCATAGGCTTCACGATAATTAACGGTAATCCAATAGCCATAAAGTTTTGCCACACCATACGGTGAGCGTGGATAAAACGGCGTGGTTTCACTTTGCGGTGTTTCGCGTACCAAACCATAGAGCTCAGAGGTGGAGGCCTGATAAAATCTGGTTTTTTCAGCAAGGCCTGTAATGCGAATGGCTTCCAGCAAACGCAGCACACCAAGCGCATCTGAATTTGCAGTATATTCTGGTTCTTCAAACGAAACCGCCACATGGCTTTGTGCGGCCAAATTATAAACCTCATCGGGTTTGACCATCTGCATCACGCGAAGCAAGCTGGAACTATCTGTCATATCGCCATAATGCAGGGTGAGGCCCGTAGAGCCTTCATGGTAATCTGTGTAAAGATGATCAATGCGTTGCGTATTAAACGATGACGAACGCCGCTTGATGCCATGCACGGCATAGCCCTTTTTAATCAAAAATTCGGCGAGATAAGCTCCATCTTGGCCGGTAACGCCCGTAATTAATGCAGATTTTTGTACCACGATTCACTCCCCGGCTTTGGGGCCGTCCATTAGCATGGAATTTGTCTGGCGGCAGAGGAAAAATCAGCCGCCGGTGTCTGTGACAACTGGATCTATCGAGAAACTGTCAAAGCTGGCAGAGCCTTCAACCTGCGCATCCAAAGGTGTGGGTGCATCCAAATACAGCCTTAAAACCTGTTGGGCGCAGTCCTGTTCGGGAACCTGAAAATCAATGCCATAATGGTTCCATGGCTGGCC
>JANXRO010000334.1 GCA_025356765.1 Hyphomicrobiales bacterium
AAAGAAATTCATGATGTATGGCTTCACTTCCCTCTTCCGAAATCACATGCAATGAAAATTGAAAAGGGATTTGATCGAACGGTCGATACCCTACGAACCGAGGTATGGCACTGGGAAATGTTTCGTAGTCAAAAAATGCGATTGGATATTTTATAGTTTTAATAAACTCCGCAATCGCCCCTTCATCGAATGACGGTTTTCCCGATATAGTAGCGTCAACTTGATTTCGTTGTGGCTCACTTAGTTTGAAATCGTCAGGCACATCCTTAATCGCAAGTATGTCGTTTTCGACGAGCTCGGCCAATTTCTTTTTTGACAAACCAATGCGTGAGATATCGTGAACACTGTATTCAGGTACGATTGGATTGATATAGGTGAAGGTCGTGCAGTGCGCGCTCCTTCCGCGATAGATGCAGTCACATGGAATTGTCGGCATCATATCTGAGTTCAAAATTGCCAACGCCGTTTCCATCTGAGTTTCGACATCACTGATCACAGCTGTCGTCCGTTCGGTAAAATCTTCTCGCACAAATAAATCTCGAATATTGAGATCGGCACCACGAATATATTCTGGATTCAAACGCACTAGAAACGCACGTCCAATCAATACCCCACAATCGCGCAACACGCGAAGTTGGAAAGCGATGTCGTTGGTGTATAGCTCTTCCTTCTTCTTCTTGTCTTCGCCCGTCGTCGATGCTTTCACTTCATACAGGTCATAGTTGCCGGCGTTCTTATTCCAAACAAGAATATCGCTCGCCGTCACAAAGTGTTCAGTCGCGAAATAAGGCTGATACAAAACAGGTGTTTCGTAGTCGACGAGTTCGCGTGTTTTTTTGGCATCACCCCGCTCAATCAGTTCTCCCTTCGGAAACAGCTCTCTCGCTAACTCGTCAACATCGTTGCCGGTTTCGATAATGAGTTGGTCAAACACCGAAAGCGGTTTTGAATGAAAAATGTCCGGTTCATGAATTTTCACCCATGCGTTATGGGGGCAATCTTGATAAATCAAAAAGTCAGTTTTTGTGAGTTTCATATCCCCTTCCCTGCTGGCACTAGCCGCCAATATTTTGGTTGTGCCGGTGAAAGCGTACCACAGCAAATTGCTGTTTGGTAATGGTGGTGATTTGCATTGGGTTACTGGTTCCCACCCAACCTGCCCTGTACCGGTTCATAGAGGTTCGGAAGGGTGCACACAGGTAGGCATCGGTGCGGAGGGGTTCACACCTGTGCACACCGGTCTGCACCCAAGGATGTGGTGCGTGGTACGCTCTAAGATATGGAAAACAATAATGAAATAAACGTTGAGGTAGATGCGAACATGTCCGAACCGGTAGTCACCGGTGCGCACCTGTTCGGAGCTTGGATGACTGTCCAAGAAGCCGTGACTTACTGCATGTCGAAGGGTCTTCCCCGCACCGCGAAGACAGTGCGGAAATGGGCACAGCGTTCAATTGATGCCGTTGAAGGAAGCGGTGAAATTGCCGTGCAACGGCAAGACATTGAGAATGGATTTCGGTGGCTAATTGGGCGCGATTCCCTAGATGTGAAAATAGAACAAGAGAAAGAACTGATTGTCAGAAATGAAGAAGAGCATGGGGGTGCGAACACGTCCGAACCGGTGCGCACCGGTGTGCACGTGTTCGAACAGGTAGGCACCGGTGCGCACATGTTCACACAGGTTCCCATCAATGAACAAGCCAACGAACCTGTCCGAACACATGAGAACACGTCCGAACCGGTAGGCACCGGTGCTCACCCTCAAAATGCTGAGCTTGTAGAATTTTTGAAGAAGCAGCTCGAACGCGCAGAAAAACAAAATGATGTAAAGGACAGGCAGATTGATGCATTGCTTGAACGAGATCGAGAAACAAATGTGTTGATCCAAGGATTGCAAACAAGTCTGACCGGTGTGGTGAATGCTTTGCCAGCAGGACGGCGAGAAGAGCGGCATGACGCGCATCGATTTACACCGCAAGATTCAGAACAAGGAACAACAATCAGAGACGCTTAGGCGTCTCTTTTTGTATCCTCACATTTCTCAAATATTTTCTGATCCAACTTCGTTATCCACCATTGTGGATAACTCGAAATGTTTTGGCATGCCACAGGTGATGTACAATTGAATTACCTATGGCAAAAATTTCCGATGGGCTACAGCACATCGGGATGCAGGTGCGGAACATCGAACTCGTTACTGATGATCCAGTAGCGCGTGGTGGGTTCACCCAAGTCCCGAACTTCTTGTTCGACATCAAGGAGCTCAGTTTTGGTGCGCGTATCGTCTATTCAAAATTTTTGCAATATGCATGGAGCAATGATTTCTGTTTCCCGGGTCAGGAACGTCTCGCCGAAGAAATCGGATGCACCCGCGTAAGAGTCACTCAGTTTGTAAAAGAACTTCAAGAGCAAGGGCTGGTGGAAGTAACCCGTCGAGGTCAGGGAAAGACTAACGTCTATCGCCTTCATTTCCGCGTTAAATCTCAAAAAATAAAATAGCTGTTGACTCCTGTCTAAATTTTAGAACATAAACAGAACATACGAGCTAAACCCAACAACTAAAAAGAAGGATATCCCGCCGTAATGCGGGACTAAGATGCTATGCGCTTGCCCACAACGATTGAGCGCCTGTACTTGGATTTTGATGGATTCTTCGCATCCGTTGAGCAGCAGAATGATAAGAAACTGCGTGGAAGACCAATCGGTATTGTTCCGTTTGAAGGAACAGACCGAACGTGCGTGATTGCATGCTCACGCGAAGCTAAGTTACTTGGTGTTAAAAACGTTATGCCAGTTGCAGACGCCCGTCGTCTTTGCCCCGACATTCTTCTGGTTCCACAAAAACCCGACCTATACCGCCGTGCGCATAATACATTGCTTGCAGAAATAGAATCCGTCATTCCCATCGATGCGGTAAAGAGCATCGATGAATTGACGTGCCGGCTAGATATTGGCCAGCGCACCAATCCGCATGGGTTGGCAGAAAAACTAAAAACAAATCTCGCCATCCATGTGGGGAAGTACATCACCTGCTCTATTGGATTTGCAGCCAACCGGCAGTTAGCAAAAATCGCTTGTAAAATTGATAAACCAAACGGCGTCACCATTTGGCACCCGAGCGATATGCCAGCGCCGCTTTTTCTTGTGCCACTTGATGATATTCCTGGAGTTGGCTCAAATATGTTTCGCCGGTTAGCAGGGTTGGGCATTCACAACACCGAAACGTTATATAAGACGCAAGCAAAGCAAATGCGAAAAATCTGGAACAACGTAACAGGGGAGCGTCTCTGGTACGCGCTACACGGCTATGACGTGCAAGCACCGGAATCCGAACGTGGCATGTTTGGTCATGGCCGCGTGTTGCCGCCAGAAAGTCGCACGTTCAAAGGTGCACACGAAATTTGCAAACTGCTGTTGATCAAGGCCGCACGACGGATGCGACGCTCAGGATTCTACTGCTCTGGGCTTTGGCTCTGGCTTTCAATTCGGGATGGCTCTTGGTCTGGCAGGTGGACGTTACCCATGGTGCGCGATGATCAGGCGCTCCTAGAAGGCCTTGACGCCTTGTGGAGCGAAGCAAGAAAGGCAAACCCAAAACACGTAACTATCTTTCGCGTTGGCATTACCCTCATCGACATCACACCCGAGGGAGGGCGACAGATGGATTTGCTTCTTGATGATGATAAGCAACGTCAGAAATGGGAAGCGGTAACAGACGCAGCCGACAAACTTAATCTTCGCTACGGGCGCACAGTTTTGAGCCAAGGGCCATGGAATCCGCCAAAAGGTGGCCATGTTGGTGGCAAGATAAGCTACACCCGCATTCCTACGGCGGAGGATTTCTGGTGAATTGGAAATCAGAACTTCAAGTGCGTGATTTAGATCGTGACCAGCGATTAGAAATGACGTGCAAAGTGTGCGGTCATATTCACTACCTAACTCCACCCATGATCATGTGTGCACCTGAGCGCGAATTTTTATATCTTGATGAAGTTGAGCGAGAAACCATTTGCAAAGCCCGAAAGTGCTATGGCAAGGTTCGGATGGCAATTATAAGAAAAGATGTTGCCAGTGGATTTGTAGGTGGATTGGCATGATCAATCAAAATGACAGTGACAACAACGCAGCGTTGGGTGAATTCATTAAAGAGCCAATGTGGACTCGTACGGAAAAGCTGAAAGATTTTGCTGTAACCACTCTTGCTTTCATCGCGTCGTGTATTTTAATGGCGATCCCATTACTAAGATTTATTCGCAGCATTGGACTATTTTAGGAAGTCCATGTGCAATCTGTATTCAATGACACGGCCAAGAGATGAAGTTGGAAAGTTGTTTAAAATTTCTGATAATCGCTTGCCACTATTTGAATGGGCAGATGCAATATTTCCCGGGCGTACTGCGCCAGTCATCAGGCAGGCCGATGATGGCGACCGTGAACTCGTGAACATGTCTTGGGGCTTTGTGCTCCTAATAGAAGGCAAATCACCTAGTCGCGTTACCAATGTGCGGGATGATAAAATTCGCACAAGCTCATTTTGGAGGAGCTCATTTGAAGAGCGCAGATGCTTAGTGCCAGCTTCGTCGTTCAGTGAACCCAAAGGCTTAAAGCCTGCAATTTGGAATTGGTTTGCTTTAAAAGGGAATGAGCCGCGACCGCTATTTGCTTTTGCGGGCATATGGAGAAAGTACAAAGGCCCACTTAAAAAGGAAGGGGAGCCGGTTGAGCTTGAGGTATTTGCTTTTATGACAACAACACCAAATGCACTCGTTGCCACCATCAATCATGAACGAATGCCGGTCATTCTCACGAAAGAAGAAGAGTTTGCGAAGTGGCTCACCGGCCCACCTAGCGAAGCCCATTCGTTAGTGAAGCAGTATCCACCAGACGAAATGCGGATAGTGCAAGCAGGGAAAGAAAAACTCGATAAATTGGCGGCGTGATACTCTTCCCCTTCAAAGAAAAATGATAGAATGGAAACAGTTTGAGAGCTGAAATTTGTTCCTACAATTGAACCCTGAAACAGAGCATTTGTGATCCGCCTTACAGCCAGACGTAAGCCGATTTACCTCAGGAAGTCACACACGCAGAGGTAAGCTGATTTACCTCAAGACGTAAATTGGTTTTACCACTAGTGGTATAGCCCGCTTACTTCATTCTATATATAATACACAGAGAAAAATACTCATAAAAGAATACTGAGTTTTTCCAATTAAAAATTAAATTTTTTGGTAAAAACAGCATGCCAAACTGACTCCGTGGTGATGCCTCGTTCTCGCGATCTAGTGCCGGAATTGTCCGACATTAGTAGCAGGGAGGAGGACATGGACGCCACCAAGATTCGTGAACTAAATGATGCGTTTCGTACTTCATTTATCGGCGGTCAAATAATGCTCACAAGTGGAGTAACCAGCCTTCCGTCAAAAATGACTGCAGCTGTTCTTGAAGGTGTGAAGTCATTCAAAGCTTTCACTAAAGGCAACGATCCAAACTCCGAGCATGATTTTGGAAGCATCACAATTGAAAACGAAAAGTTCTTTTGGAAGATCGACTACTACGACATTTCGTTGGAATTCGGTTCGCCCGACCCAAGTAATACAAACGTCACAACCAGAGTACTAACGATAATGATTGCCCATGAATACTGAGCTCACAACAGTGAGCTCTTTTTTTATTGGTGCGGACGGCCGGACTCGAACCGGCACGGGATTACTCCCAACGGATTTTCATACCACTTCGACTTTCGCCGCCGCATCCCAAGGGATGAGTTTGTGGTCTGGACTATCCCTTCACCAAGGCTTCCGCCGAAGGTGCTGCCCGTCTAGTCTCTACACCGTCCCGTTCCCGGGCTTGGCTCGGGATTGGCATCGATATTACTACCGAAAGCGTTCCCCGAATTTGGGCAGTTCTACTCCCAACGTTTCCGCTAGGGCACTCAAAATCTTTAAGTCCGTTGCGGCTACCATTACGCCACGCCCGCACGGGCTCCTTATTGCGAGAAGTTGCCATTTTTGCAAGGGGATCACTCCGATTGTTTGTTTTGTGAATTCGGTCTTGCTCTGCGCACATTAATAGCTGACGCGTTGAGACTAGTTTTGATATGCGAGGCGTAATAATTTTCAATCATTTCAACTGAGGTTCGACAATTCTTCGCAACTTGGTAGATGTCTGCACCTTCCATCAGGCGCATGCAGATGTATGTGTGACGAAGGCTGTAGGCCGTCCGCCTTCTTCCATCGCGATCAATCTTTAATTTTTCATCATCAAGAATCGTATTGAATAAATCTCGGTGGGGCTTTGGGAATATGAGTGCATCGGGTTTTGGTTTATTGCGCTCTTTTAGTCGTTCAAATGGACGAACCGCGCCTACGGTGCTTTTGCAATAGCCGACGCCCCTCTTCCCACGAACCTCTATGACAAGAATAGTTTCGTTTGTGCCTTCGTCAAACTCAATAACAACGTCGCGATATTGAAGCCGTGCCGCCTCGTCGGGCCTTAGGCCAGTGTTAGCGAGGAAAAGGACATATTCATGCACTTGGTGGCATTCCCACTCCCAGCGCTTGCCCTTGGCCTCTTGCGCGTGTTTGCGGGTAGCAGTGTAGAGCTGCTTGTATTCCTCAGGTGAAAACCATGCCCGATGGTCTAACTTGCCCGAAGATTTATATGGAACCGATAAATCGGGCAAACTTTCAAGCCAGCCATGCCGGATAGCTGACTTGAGGACTTGGCGCAGTGCAACGAGTTCTTGATGCATGGTGCTTCGGGCTGGAGGCCCTTTAGTGTTTGAATGCTCACGCCGGTACATTCTGTATTCTTGTACTGTGCCTGATTTAATTTCTGAAAGACCCTTGCTCCCAAAATAGGGAATGAGGTGAAGGTTAATACGTTCCTCTTGGCTTTCAATGTACTTTGGACTTCGTTGCCCCTCATTGATTACACTAAATTCTTTTATAAATGCTTCAGCCGCAGATTTGAATGACTTTTCATTCGGCATTTCACCACGTTTGAGTTTGCCGTGAAGTTCAAGATACCAGTCTTCGGCAAAGTCTTTTGCTTTGGCGAGACTGTCTTCGCCAGTTGATTTACGACGGTTCTTTCCAGACAAATATGTTGAGCATTGCCAGCACCCACTATTCGGTCGCCTATACACGTGCAATTTGCCGCCAAGCAGTGCGTGAGTGACAGTCTTATCGGACATCAAGTCCACCTTCAGCTTTACAAACTCAAAATGTGTAAGTGTTGTGTAAGCCTATCAGAATGGAAGCTATATTTCTATCTAATTGTTTTTGAACGCATTAAATGCGTAAATCTATAATACTTTACCGATTTTAAGTCCGTTGCGGCTACCATTACGCCACGCCCGCACACTCAGCGTTGCCCTGATAGGCGAGCAACACGCAATTGACAAGCGTGCGACTGACGCTTGATCGCACCTGTTAAAATAGTTAAGCAGGCTGCAATGGAAAATGTTTTGAACAGCCCCGACGTGCTGGTGCACCTATCTTATGTGATCATCGCATTTTCGTATTTTTTGACGAATATGTTGTGGCTGCGCGTCAGCGCCTGCGTGGGGCTTGGCCTGAATCTGGTTTATTATGCTGTGACTGGCACCAGTTTTCGCACCAGCATGCCGTGGGATACGATCTTCATCCTCATAAACCTTTATGAATTGGCGTTGCTGATGCGCGAGCGTTGGATTGCCAAACTGCCGGAAGCTGATGCGCCAATGTTGCGCCGCGCCTTTGAAGGCTTGAGTGATGTGCAAATTTCCAAATTGCTGCGCGCCGCAGATTGGAAGAACTATGTGCTGGGCGACATTGTCACCAGACAAGATGCGCCAGTGGACGCGCTTTATTTCATCTTGCAGGGCCGCGCCGAAGTTTCAGTCGATGGCATTGCCGTGGCCCATCTGGAAAGCGGAACATTCATTGGCGAAATTGCTTATCTGACCGGCAACCCCGCAACTGCACGCGTGACAATTGACGAGCCTTCACGATTGTTGGTGTTTTCGCGCATGCGCATGGCCAAGGTTATGGCGGGCGATAAACAAATCAATGGCATTTTATACCAAGTGCTTGGCCGAGATTTGGCACTGAAAATGCGCCGGGCCAACAGTGCCAAAGTGTTTGAACAAAACGCGCTTAAATCTTAAAGGCAATTGCCGCCAAGGCCAGATAGGTCAAATGATGCAGCATTTGGTCTGCGCTTAATGCCCACCAAAATGGAGCGTCTTTAACTGTCCAACCCTGCCATTTGACAATGTTTTCTTTGCTGAAATCGATATGATAATGCAGCACAAAATCTGCCAAGGCCAAGGCTGCTGCAAGGCGCACGTCAAAGCCCGATATAACAAACACAACAAATGTTCCAAGCCCATGAATGCCTGCGTGGGTTAGGCCCAATGTGGCACCATAAATGCTTTTCGCGTCCACCATGGCTTTGGTCTGCAACGGGCCATCGCATATAAAATGCTTCAATTGAAAAAGCACTAGCGCCGTTAACAGATGAGCAATTTCAGGCGGCAACGTCATTCACAACACTTTCATCAAACGGGGGTTGCTTCAAAATTAACAAAGGATTAACAAAACCACGAGCTATTTTTTTGAACAGGGAGAATGCGATGCTACGCGCAGCTTTGTCCGTCGGACTTTTGATTTTAACCAGTTTATTTTCGTTTGCCAATGCGGAAGCCATTGCAAAAGTTGTTGGCCTCTATGGTTCACCCACGGCCTCGGGGCGCGCATTAAGCGTGGGCAGCGAGATTCAAGAACACGACAAAATTGCGGTTGGTTCGGGCAACGTGCAAATTCTGTTTAATGATGGCACAAAACTTGTTTTGGGCTCAGGTTCAAATTTAGTCATCGAAAAATATCTGATGAAGGGCGGCAACACCGCTTCCAATGTTTCAATTGATGCTTTGCGTGGCACATTTCGTTTCATCACTGGCAATAGTGCCAAAAATGCCTATCACATCAAAACCGCCAATTCGACTATTGGCATCAGGGGCACCGGCTTTGATTTTTGGGTGAATAATGAAACAGGCGTTGCCGTACTTGAGGGTAATGTAAGGCTTTGTCGGACTGGCAAATGCGTTGACATAAATTCCAACTGCCAAGCTGGTGTGGCCAAAGCGACCGACACACAATTGCTGAAACCAAGAGTAGAATCTTTGGCCATCCGGTCACACTTACCCTTTATTCTCGATCAATCTTGGCTGCGCCCCACCTTTCGCTTGAAGGTGCAATCCTGCGACGAGATTTTGAGTGTGACCGCACCTGTTGAACGTTCCAACAACCCAGGTTGTACATCAAACTGTTCTAGACGTAAGGGATAGGGTCCTTCGTGGACAACAAGGTGTTCTTCCAACTGGCAAGCCTACAACGTGTTTAAACCAACGTTCTGGCGCGGCCTTTTAGCAGGGCTCGCGTTGTTGGCATTAAGCCTTGTTGTGCGCAGCTATGACCCGACGGTGCTTTCCACATTGCGTGGCGCTGGCCTTGATACGTTGCAACGCATTTGGCCGCGCGTATCGCCCGCCCAGCGCGTGCGCGTTGTTGATATTGACGAGGCTTCATTGCACACACTTGGCCAATGGCCTTGGCCACGCGACCGCATTGCCAAAATGGTGGAAAACCTCAACACATTGAACGCATCAGCAATTGTGTTTGACGTGATTTTCGCAGAGCCCGACAGAATGTCGCCTTCGCAATTGGCAGATAATCCAGATTTGCGGGCAAATTTTCCGGGCATCGGTTCGGCGGGTGCTTTGCCGAATTTTGATCATGTGCTGGCCCAAATGATGCTGGGCAAGCCTGTTGTGGGCGCATTTGCCGAAGCTTCGGGCACGGGCCGTTCTGCAACGCCGCCCAAAGCGGGCTTTGCCCAAACCGGATTGCCAGCCATCGACGCCCCGCCCCATATTGAAACGGTGACAACCAATCTGCCAGAAATTGATGGCGCGGCAGCGGGTTTGGGCATCATCAACATTGATCTTGCAAGTGACCAAGGCATAGCGCGCCAATTGCCCATGCTGTGGTCTGATGGCAAACAGTTTTACCCCAGCTTGGTGCTAGAAACTTTGCGCGTGGCCCAAGGGGCAGACACAATTGTTATCAACGCATCAGACAAAACGCCCAACAGCATCAATTCAGTTCGTGTGGGTGAGATTGAAATTCCAACCTCTGAACATGGGCTTTTTCCAATTTATTATCATGCCGATAACGCTGAACTTTATGTGTCGGCTGAAAAATTGTTGAATGCCAAAGAAATGGAAGCACTGCGCCCGAAAATTGAAGGCAGCATTGTTTTAATTGGCACATCTGCCACGGGGCTTTTAGATACGAGAAGCTCAAGCTTGGGCGAACCCATTCCGGGCGTTTCTGTTCATGCCCAAGCGTTGGAACAAATTTTATCAGGCCAATTTTTATCGCGGCCGGAATGGGCGGTGGGCGCTGAATTTTGGTTTGTGGCCATCGCTGGTGTTTTGATTGCAGGCCTCACCAATATCATGCGGCCCATGCCCCTGTTGAGCACATTTGGTGTGGTAATATTCAGTTGGGCCACGGCTGTTGTTTATGCGTTCAAATCCGCCGGGCTGCTGTTAGATTTCACGTTTCCGTTTCTGGCCATTTTCGCCACGTTTTTATCAAGCCTTGCCTTCAAACTTTTGGTGACAGACAAACAAGGTAGAAACCTTCGCAATGCATTCAGCTTTTATGTAGCGCCTTCAGTTCTCAATGAAATAGAAAACAATCCATCATCATTGAAGCTGGGCGGAGAAGAGCGCGAAATTACAGTGATGTTTGTTGATATTGAAAACTTCACCCGCATGAGTGAGATTTTAAAACCAGAGTGGTTGGTAACTCTCGTCAACGAAATTCTCACAACCTGCACCAATGCAATTTTGGGCGAACGCGGCACAATTGATAAATATATTGGCGACGCGGTGATGGCCTTTTGGAATGCACCTGTGAATATTCCCGATCATCAATATCATGCGGCCTTGGCAGCTTTGAGCATACAAGACAAAATTGCCACGCTTGCCGTGGCACCGCCAACCGCCCAACAGCTTCAGGCAGAAGGCTTGTGGCCCATCAGCGTGCGCATCGGCTTGGCCAGCGGGCCTGCCACCGTAGGCAACATGGGTTCAGCCGAGCGGTTTGACTATTCGGTTTTAGGTGCCACCGTTAATATGGCAGCACGGGCAGAAGCGGCCTGCAAAGAAACTGGCCACAACATTACTTTGGTGGGCGGTCTCTGGGGCAAAAGCCTCGACCTTCACACGCTAGACGCCGGGCAACTAACCCTGCGCGGAAAAACCAACAAAGTGCAGGCCCACGCCATTCTGGGCCGCAATAAACCTGCCTAAAAAAACCTTATGCCGTGGCCTTGGCGGCAATGGGTGGCGAGAACGACAGCCCCATATCCCATGGCAGATAAATCCACGTATCTTGGCTCACCTCGGTAATGAAGCTATCCACCAATGGTCGGCCTTGGGGCTTGGCATAAACTGTGGCGATGTGGGCTTTGGGCATCATTTCGCGCACAACTTTTACGGTTGCACCCGTGTCCACCAAATCATCAATCACCAGCAGGCCACTGCCTTGATCATCACCAATCAGCGCTTGGGCCACATTTTTTAAAACTGAAATGCCGCCCTGCTTGTCATAATCGTAGGAAGCAACACAAACGGTTTCAATAACGCGAATGCCAAGCTCGCGCGCCACAACGGCTGCAGGCACCAAACCGCCGCGCGTAATTGCAACCACTGCTCGAAATGGGCCAGACGAATTCAACCGCCACGCAAGTGCGCGTGCATCACGATGAAACTGATCCCAGGACACTGGGAAGCTTTTTTGCCATTTTTCGTCCATAATCTACCCTCTTGCGCAAATTTCTATGCACAATTTGCACTTTACAAGCAATGGCGTTGAAAACCGCAACACTTGCTTCACTTTTAACCTGCATTATGGCCGCTAGACTAATCGTGGGAACGGCAGACCAATATGATTGAAGCACTGATTACGGCTTTTGAAGTTGCAAATATTGATGTGATGGTTGTCAGCATGCCTGATGCGATCGTGAAGGATGTCTCAATCGCGCTGCTGAAGAAATGGAACTGCCAAAAACTTGATCTTGTAGGCAAACCGTTGATGAAGTTTGGCACATCCACTTTGTCGGCGCGCCATTTGCCGCCAGATCCACGCCAGCCGAACCTTAGCATTATTGAAGTGAATTACACGCCCCCGTTGGGAAGCCATGTAAAATCAATTTTCCGCACCCAAGTTGTAAAACAAGAAGGCACAACGGAATTGATTCTAATCGGCCAACAAGGTACCATAGAGCAAGCCGAAGCTGCTTCTGTGAACGAGCGGCGCTTGAACTTGGCCCTGCGTTCAGGTGGTTATGCGCTGTGGGACCATGATTACGAAACCAACGAAACCTATAATTCACCCGAAATGTATGAAATTTTCGGTGAGCAGGTAAACGGCAAAGCCATAGATTATCGCAGCTTTAATTCTTTGATCCACCCCGATGATGTGGACAAAACCATTGATGCCAAAATTAAAGAAGCCCCATTTGGCACAGACATTTTCCAAACGCGCTATCGCGTGATGACCAAAAGCGGAAAATATGCGTGGATTGAGTGTCTGGCTGGCTTGGTGCGCGACCCGGCAACGGGCCGTCACAAAAAATGCGTGGGCCTTTGCCGCAACGTCGACAATGAAATGATCACGCTCGATCGATTGAAAAATTCCGAGCTGATGTTAAAACGCGCCCAAGCTGTATCCCATTTGGGCAGCTTCAAATTGCGCATTGAAACCAATGTTTCGCGCCTTACGTCTGAACTGGCTGCGCTGATCGGCTTGGCCGATGCCATGATCCACCCTAACCTTGATACATTTGTTAAAATGATCGAACCCGGTGATCGTGAAAAATTCAGCGAAGGTTTAGAGTTGGCCAAAATGGGCAAGCAGGTTAAGAACCTTGAAATTGCCGTTAAAACCAAGAAAGGCGATATTGAATATTTCGCAGTAACAATGGAACCAGAACGCAATGCGGCTGGTGAAATTGAAAATATCTTTGGTGCCTGCCAACAGGTGACAGAACGCAAAGCCTTGGAAAACAAATTCCATCAGGCGCAAAAAATGGAAGCCGTTGGCCAACTGACAGGCGGCATTGCCCATGACTTCAACAACCTTTTGATGGTTGTGATGGGCAATTTGCAATTGGTTGAACAATTGGTTCTGGGCGATGAACGGGCGTTAAAGCGCATCCGTGCTGCCATTGAAGCAGCCGATAAGGGTTCAGATCTCACACGCCGCATGCTGGCTTTTTCTCGCCAGCAAACGCTGCAAAACCGAGATTTATCGGTCAATGATTTGCTTGGTAGCATGCAAGACATGTTGAAACAGGCAATCACCGCCACCGTGGATTTGAAGTTCATGCCCGGCTCTGAAACCTGGGCCGTGAAGGCCGACAAAACCATGTTGGAAACGGCCATTCTCAACTTGGCCATCAATGCGCGTGATGCGATGCAGCCCAAGGGCGGCAATTTGATTATTGAAACCACCAACCGCACGCTCGACCAACTTTACGCTGATAACAACGAAGAAGTGCAGCCCGGTGACTATGTTGAAATTGCTGTGACAGACACAGGTTCGGGCATAGCGCCTGAAAACATTGAAAAAGTGTTCCAACCATTTTTCACCACCAAAGGCCCAGAGGCAGGTTCAGGCCTTGGCCTATCGATGATCTATGGCTTTGTGAAACAATCTGGCGGCCATGTTAAAATTTATTCCGAAGTGGGCGTTGGTACATCGGTTAAACTTTATTTGCCTCGTTTGAAATCGAAAGATGCAACGCCACCGATGTTTAAGCCTGCCGAAATGCAACAACACCTTTCACGTGAACTGAATGCACCGATGGAAGAATCTCATCTGGTGGGGTCCACACGCAAACTGAAAGTTTTGGTTGTGGAAGATAACAGTTCAGTTCGCGAAGTGGCTGCTGCCATGATCGAAGAAATGGGCTTTGAAGCCATCACCGCAATCAACGGCCCCGAAGGTTTGAAAGCGATTGAAACAATGCCAGATATCGATTTGGTTCTGTCAGATGTTATTATGGCGGGCGGCATGAATGGGCCAGAGTTGGCACAAAAAGCAATCAAGTTCCGCCCAGATTTGCGTATTTTGTTCATGTCTGGCTATGCGCCGGGATCAGTGCGCCAAATGCAAGATCTGCCAGATTCCATTGAACTGGTGAACAAGCCTTTCACCCGTAATGATCTGACAGAAAAAGTGCGTAAAGCTCTCACCACAGAACGCGCGGCATAAATCACAATGCATTATTGACCAGGCTCTGCTTGCCTGACACAATAGGCCCATGACACGAACATTTACTCAACCACAAATTAGGCTTCATGGGCCTGATGCTTTTGCAGCGATGCGCCGCGCGGGCCAACTGACAGCCTTGGCGTTGGATCAAGTGACTGCATTGGTGCGCGAAGGCACGACCACCCAAGAGATCGACGATTTCTTTATGGATTTTGCTGCAAGCCACCATGCCCTGCCCGCCACATTGAATTATCGCGGATATCGCAAAGCCTGTTGCACCTCCATCAATCATGTTGTTTGCCACGGCATTCCCAATGAAAAACCGTTGCGCAATGGCGAAATTGTCAACATTGATGTCACATTAATTGTCGATGGCTGGCATGGTGATTCAAGCCGTATGTATGCCGTGGGCAACATTCCACGCGCTGCCGCCAGACTTATCGATGTAACCTTCGAAAGCATGTGGCGCGGCATTAACGAAGTGAGACCCGGCGCGCATTTAGGCGATGTGGGCCACGCCATCCAATCTTTTGCTGAAGCTGAACGTTGTTCAGTGGTGCGTGATTTTTGTGGCCATGGCTTGGGCCAAGTGTTCCATGATCACCCCAATGTGCTGCATTATGGCAAACGCGGCGAAGGTATTCTATTGAAGCCCGGCATGTTTTTTACAATTGAACCCATGATCAATTTGGGCAAGGCCGGCGTTAAAATTTTAAGTGATGGTTGGACAGCGGTAACGCGCGATAAATCATTATCCGCCCAATTTGAACACACCGTGGGTGTAACAGAAACTGGCGTTGAAATTTTCACGCTTTCCACCATGGGCCTTGATCGGCCAGTGTTTCAGGCCTGATATGTC
>JANXRO010000336.1 GCA_025356765.1 Hyphomicrobiales bacterium
GATATGGATTTGTTGACAAAGGTTGTGATTGGCTGTGGCCCTTCAATTTATAATGCTGATGCTGAAACCGTTTCTGCCTCGCAGGAATCTGAGCTTGAAACTGTGAAACAAAACTTCTTGGTGAAGAAGTTGGGCTTGGCCAATGGACCAAAGCTTGATGAAGCCTTGGCCAAGGTTTTAGAAATTTATGGCAAATCGAACCGCAACAAATATCGCGCTGTGGTTTATTACATGCTGACAAAGCATTTCGGCAAAGAAGCCGTTTACAAATAATAAAAAGGGCTTCGGCCCTTTTTATATTCATTCTCAATTTCGACACAGATCAAACTATGCTCAGCTGAATCAGAGGTGATTTGATGGGCATGGATAGGCGTAATTTTTTAGGTGCAGCGGCTGCTGTTGTAATGGGCCCGCGCATGGCATTTGCGCAAACTCAAATCGGCATAACATTGACCGCCGAAAAAGCTGCAATGTCGCTGGTTAAGGGCTCCAACAAAACGCCTGTCTGGCGCTTTGAAAAAGCTAAACCCGTGGCCATTCTGCGCGCCAAGCAGGGCCAGATGTTTTCTGGTCAGATTGTGAATACACTCGACAAGGAATTGTGGTTCCATTGGTTTGGCATTCGCGGTGATGTGAAGGCGATGACCATCAACGTGTTGCCTAACACGAACCAAAGTTTTTCGTTTACCCCGCCAGATGCTGGCACATTCTGGTTTGGGCCATTGTTGCATGCGTCTGAACAACGTGACCGCGGGCTTTATGGCATGTTAATTGTGGAAGAGGCTGTTCAGCCCGCTTTGCAAGATGTGCCGTTGATTGTGGATGATTGGCTGCTTGATGAAAAAAGGCAAATCGTCGAAGGCTTTGAAAAGTTAGAGGCCGCCATAGCAGATGGCCGCATGGGCAATTGGTTCACCGCCAATGGCGTATTTCAATCGAAAATAAAAGTGGATGCGGCCAAACCATTGCGCTTGCGCGTTCTCAACGCCGCCAACGCCCGCACCATCAAACTGTTGCTGAAAGATGCAGAGATGGAGGTTTTGGCATGGGATGGCCAGCCCATAGCGCCATTTACATTGGGCCGCGACGCGCTGGTTTTGGCACCGGGGCAAAGAGCTGATATTCTGATCAGATCGCTTCGCAGCGATATTACAGTGCAACTGGATATGCCCGAAGATGTGGTGGAGCTTGCCTTCTTGGTGCCGAGCGGAAAAACCCAAACTGCTGCACTGCCCGCAGATTTTGCGCTAGCGCCAAACCCAGTATCTGCCTTGGGTGATATGTCCACCGCCCGCCACGTTGCCATTACGCTTCAAGGCGGGGCCAAGGGCGGGCTTAAATCCGCCAAGTTGGGTGATCAAGATTTAGATATGCGCGGGCTTTTGGAACATGGGCTGGCCTGGGCTATCAATGGCATTGCTGGCATTGGTGGACCGGTTTTGTTTGATGCCAAGAAGGGCGAAACCATTGTTCTGGATGTGGATAATCAAACCGCTTTTACTCAAGCCTTGCACATTCATGGCCATGTTTGGCAGGCCATTGAACAAGATGGCCAAGCCTTGGGCGCACCCAATTGGCGCGATACGGCGGTGGTTCCAGCCCTTGGTAAAATGAAATTGGCCTTGGTTTGCGATAACGTGGGTCTTTGGCCTATTCACAGTTTAATTGCCGAACGCAGTGACGCTGGTCTTATTGGGGCCTTTTCGGTTGTGTGAATTGCCTTGATTTGGGCATCCAGCTGATTTACTCACCACACAACAATGGAGCTTGATTTTGAGCGAGAGTGATGACGCCATATTTCGTGAGGTGGACGATGAAGTTCGCCAAGACGAATATAAAAAACTGTGGGACAAATATGGCAAATATGCTGGCACTGTGGCCTTGCTGTTTGTGGGTGCCGTTGCTGCTTGGCAGGGCTATCAATATTATCAACAAAAGCAGGCTGAAGAAGCCAGCGTGTTTTATTTCGACGCATTGAAAAAAGCCACGTCCGGCAAGGGCGATGATGCCTTGGCCTCTTTGGCGTTGGTGCATCATGTGGGCTATAGCCAGCTTGCGCAAATTCAACAGGCGAGCATTTTAGGCTCAAAAGGCGATGTTGAAAAAGCCGTTGCTGCCTATGACGCGTTTGCGGCTGATGCAAAATCTGATGCGGCGCTGGTTGATTTGGCGCGCATTCGTGCGGGCTATTTGCTGGTGGATACACAATCGCCTGATCAACTTTTAACGCGTCTTGGTCGCTTTGATAAAGATGATGCGCTGTGGCACAATGAGGCGCGCGAAATTTTCGGCCTTTCGGCTTGGCGTGTGAAAGACTTTGTTATGTCTGACAGATATTTCAAAGCGGTTGCTGCTGATAAAGAGGCATCAGGTGCTATGAAGCAACGTGCTGAAATGATGCTCCAGTTAATTTCTCCCAACTTGAAAAAGTGAAAACCATGATGATGAAACATGTTTTGATTGCTGCTTTAACCGTGGCGCTGCTTTCGGGCTGCACAACGTTGAAAAAAGTAACCGGCCAGCAGAATGATTCCGTTCTGCCGGGTGCGCGTGAAAATATTTTGCCGCCAGACCAGCAAACAGCGCGTGACCCTATCGTCACCGGCCAACCGCAAATGCCACAACAGGGCATGGCTGCAAAGCCCATGGCCCCCCAAGGAACTGCTCCACAGGGAACAGCACCCTTAAAGATGCCTGCGCAAAATGCGGGCGATCCGCCATGTGATCCAAATGTGGATTTGTGCCCAGAAGCCTTGCCGCCAGATCCGCTGCCGCCGCCATCAGTGGCAGCACCAGTGCCCGTAAAGCAAGCCATGGCTAAAAAACCTGTTGCCGGAAAGGCTGATGCCAAGCCGCTTGGTGTTAAAAAGCCAGTGATTATCAAGAAGAAGAAAAAGAAGGTCATTGTGGCAAAGCCCGCCGTGCCCGCTGATGCGACAGCACCCGCTGTGCCAGCAGTGCCTGCGGTTCCAGCGCCGCCGCCACCCACGCCGCCTGCGCAATGACAGTCACCGTCGCCATCCTTGGGCGTCCGAATGTTGGAAAATCAACCTTGTTCAATCGCTTGATTGGGCAAAAGATTGCGCTTGTGGATGATCAACCCGGTGTCACGCGTGACAGGCGCGAAGGTGTGGCGCAACTGGCTGACATCAGTTTCAACGTGTTTGACACGGCCGGATTTGATGAAGCAAAAAAGGGCAGCCTAGAGGCGCGGATGAGCGAGCAAGCCTCTGAAGCAGCGCGATTGTCGGACCATGTGTTTTTTGTGATTGATGCGCGGGCGGGTGTTACACCCGTTGATAAAATGTTTGCCGAGAAAATTCGCAAAATTGGCAAGCCTGTTACGGTTTTGGCCAACAAGGCAGAAACCAAACTCATTCAACAAACTGTGCCTGAAGCTTTTTCACTTGGTTTTGGTGAACCCTTTGCCATTTCAGGCGAACACGGCGAAGGCTTGGAACACATCTATGGCATTGTGAAGCCGTTGGTGGTGGCTGATCTGAAGATCAACCCTATTGTTGAAGAAGAAGAAATCGAAGAACGTTTTGACCCTGATTATGAAGGCCCAGAAAAGCCCTTGCGGCCCTTGCGCCTTGCCATCATCGGCCAGCCCAACGCGGGTAAATCCACTTTGGTCAACACGTTGCTGGGCGAAGACAGAATGTTAACTGGCCCTGAAGCTGGCATTACGCGGGATGCCATTTCCAATGATT
>JANXRO010000366.1 GCA_025356765.1 Hyphomicrobiales bacterium
CAAGCGGGTTTTGAAATGGCACCAATCGCCCTTGGCCATCGGGCAAGCATTGCCATGTGTGCATGGCCCCAGCACCTGGGCACCGGCTTTTAACAAAGCCTCGCGCGCAGCCCTTACGCGGGCAAAACCTTGCGGCGTTCCCGGTTCGATGATCACCAACGTGTGGGCAGAATTTTGCCAAAGCCACAGGGTGGATTGCACAACTTCAGGCAAACCCATTTCAGCAAAAACATATCCGGCCACAACCACATCAGCGCTGCCGTTCACATCTTGCATGCGGGCTTTGCTAATTTTGGCTTGCGGCAAAACTTCTGCGCAAAGGGTTTGCGCCAGCGCTGCAAAACGGTGGTCTTGCTCAATCACATCAAAGCGCTGCAAACTTGGCCAAGTTTCTGAAGCGGCAAAACTGGCTGTTCCCGGCCCTGCCCCCATATCGAGAAATGATGTGGGTTGAAACGCGCCCAAAACAGCTGCCACGTTTTCTAAAACTTTGGTAATGGCCGCATAGGTGGCGGGCATGCGCACGGTTAAATAAGCCCCCAAATCCACCATGCCTGAACTTTGCCCCGCCGCATAAGCCTTGCTCAATTTGGCCGAAGCTTCGCGCCGATCAGTTTGTGGGTTTTGTGCCAGCCATCGCGCAATTGCGGTTTTTAAGGCTTCAGGCATTTCAGATGACATGATGGTGATACAACAACTCTTGCAATTTTTGCCAGTCTAGCCATCATTGCCGCTCGAATCCAAGTTAATCAGAAAGCTTTCACAAATGTTCGTTTCATTTTTCCCAAAGCCAAAGTTGTTTTTTATATCGGCGGCGGTGTGGACAATTTTTGCGGTTTTATTCTGGTTTTTCTTTGCGCGAGATTTTGGCGTCCACATCGGCTTGCCCAATCCACCTGATGGAACGCCGCCCATTATTGGCGTTCAAGTTTTCTGGTCTGCGCCATTTATTTGGTTTTATATTTATTATGCAATTATGGTTGGAATATTTGCAGCAGTGTGGTGGCGAATATCGCCTACGCGCTGGTTTGCTTGGTCGGTTCTGGGCACTGCCCTCATCGTGTTTTTAACTTATTATAGCGTGCAGGTGGGTGTTGCCATCAACAACTGGTATGGCCCGTTTTATGATTTGGTGCAGGCTGCTGTTGGAAAAACGCGACCAGTAACAGCGTCTGAATTTTATGTGGGCATTGGTCAGTTTTTAGGAATCGCCTTGGTCTATGTGGTGATCAGAGCGTTCATGTCGTTCTTCATCAGCCACTATGTATTTCGCTGGCGCAATGCGATGAATGATTTTTATGTGTCACATTGGGCAACGCTGCGCACTGTGGAAGGCGCCTCTCAACGTATCCAAGATGACACGATGCGCTTTTCGACAACGCTTGAAGATTTGGGCGGAAGCCTGATTGAATCGGTGATGACATTGATTGCGTTTTTCCCCATTCTTTTGGGCTATTCCAAATATGTCACACAGATCCCTGTGTTTGGCACAATTCCATATCCTTTGGTGCTTACCGCAATTTTATGGGCTGTCTTTGGAACCAGTTTGATTGCCCTGATCGGCATCAAACTTCCAGGGCTAGAATTTCGTAACCAGCGGGTGGAAGCGGCATATCGCAAGGAACTGGTTATCGGTGAAAATGATCCTGCCCGTGCGCAGCCCATGACATTGGCAGAGCTTTTCTCAGGCGTGCGCACCAATTATTTCCGGCTTTATTTTCACTATGTCTATTTCAACATTGGCCGTTATCTCTATCTGCAAACAGACAACATTTTTGCCTATATCGTTTTAATTCCAACCCTTGTTGCCGGAACGATAACTTTAGGGTTGTTGCAGCAGATCACCAACGCCATGGATCAAATGCGGGGATCATTCCAATATCTCATCAATTCCTGGCCAACGATCGTTCGTATGCTTTCAATCTACAAACGCCTTCGCGCATTTGAAGCTGTAATTGAAGGCAAACCATTGGAGCCAATCAACTTGGAGCCAGTGAACAGCTGAAAAATGTGAAGATGGTGCGGGATGACAGACTCGAACTGCCGACATCTTCGGTGTAAACGAAGCGCTCTACCAACTGAGCTAATCCCGCAACTGGTGGCGTGAATAGCCAGAGTTTTTGGGGAATGCAAGGTTAAGTGTAATTATTTTTTAAGTGGGCAAAAATGAACCTCTCAGGCTTTACATTTATTCCCGATCTGCCCACGTTTCTCGCATACACGGGCGCATCGCTTCTGCTGTTCTTAACGCCGGGACCAGATATGAGCTTGTGGCTTTCGCGCACCATCGTGTCGGGCCGGAACGCCGGGCTTGCAACACTTGTGGGCACGAATCTTGGTTGTGTTGTGCACACACTATTGGCGGCCTTTGGCGTTTCGGCATTGATTGCCGCCTCCCACACCGGGTTTTTATTGCTCAAAATATTTGGTGCCCTTTATCTGTTGTGGTTGGCTGTGGATGCCATTCGAAATGGTTCATCACTCAATGTTGCAACAACGGGTGCCAAATCTGTCAGCACGCTCAACAGCTTTTTGATGGGCCTCAGCGTTAATCTTACCAACCCGAAGGTGGTTTTGTTTTTCATCACCTTCTTGCCGCAGTTTATTTCAGCAACAGATCCTGATGCCCGCGCCAAGCTGTTGTTTCTGGGGTTATATTTTGTGGCTTTGAACACACCACTGGCCATATTGCTGATTTTGGGCGCAGAGAAATTGGTCGATTGGCTGAAAAGCCGAAAACGCGTGTTGCGTGGAATAGATTTCACCTTTGCTGGCGTGTTTGCCATCTTCGCTGTGAAGATTGCCTTTACTCAGGGCCGTGGGTGAAAACCCAATTTGGGATTATGCGTGCTTTAACTGCCTGAGCGTTCGCTGTCAAGCATTATTTTCCTTTTTAAGACTTTCTTGCTTCAACTTGAAGCTTTTAAAAATCAACGCCCCTGCCCTGGTGATGGGTGCAAGCATGCTGCCAATGGCAGTTTCCAGCGCGTCATCTTCGTGGCCCAGGCCGAAACTAAATTTCTCGCCTTTTTTGGGCACATATAAAGTTCCAAAGGCCCAATCCCAAACCGATAGGCAATAGCCCAAGTTCTTGTCAAAATGCGCCGGATTGGTGGAATGATGCACCTGATGATGCGCTGGCGCTTGAATGATTTTGCCCAAAACACCCGTGGCATAAAATGGAAGTTCAGAATGACGCAGATGCAAGATGGTATACCAAAATGCCATTGAAATATAATTGGCCGTCATTGGGTCAACCACCTGTGACTGGGCACCAAAATACCAAACCATCGGGCCTTGCACCAAGCATGAAGCACCGCCCATCAAAATTGGAAACAGCACCAATTCCAGCGGGTGTTGACGCCATTCAGTCAGCGGGGTTAGCACCTCAGCCGAATGATGCACTTTGTGAAATTCCCACAATGCCGGAATTTTATGCATCAACAAATGTGAAAACCAATAACCAAATTCAACCGCCATAAAAACCAAAAACATGGTGAAAGCGGTGATCATCCAACTGGGGCCAATGGCTGGCGGCGGATCGCCAAAAATATTCGTTAAGGCCAAAACTGTTCCGTGTACGGAGAAAAAAGTGGTGCCGCCCACCAACAACACTTGCAACAGCAAATAATAAATGCCGATGAAAAATAGTTTTATATCAAGTTGCGTAGAGGCATGGCCAAACAGGCGTTTTGGAAAAACCAGATTTTTAGCGGCAGTGATCGAAAGCAAAGCTTTGCGCTTGAACAACGCATAGATCAAAATTGCAGTTATGCCTGCGCCAACATAAGTGGCCCAATAATATTGCGTTCCCGGATGCAGAAGATATCCTACGGGGAAGAAAATATAAGTCGCAATGTTTGATAACAGTTCCACAAAAACCTTTCAGCGCGAAAACAAATTTCGCGCTGAAGGCATTCAAACGAATTCAGTTTAACTTTGGGTTAATCAATAGTTGCCCATGCAATCTTGATAGGCTTCATAATAAGCATGGCGCTGGGCTTGTGAGCCAGAAACTGCACCGCCTACACCGCCAGCAAGGCCACCAATGGCCAAACCAGTTGCAATATTGCTGCCAGCGCCACCGCCGGTGATTGCGCCAAACAAGCCGCCTGTTGCGGCACCAAGGGCCAAACCACCCACTACATGATCTGTGCCAACATGGCGGGCCACATTGCGAGCATATGAACGGCAATAGGATGATTTTGTGCGCGCGAAGCTTGCATCAGCAGTGCCAATAAATGTTGCGGCGGCAAGTGCGATTGCAAGTGTTGCTTTGAAAGTTTTATTCATTTTCGTCTCCTTGGGTTTTGATCTGTCTAACTTGGATTTGGTTCTAGAAGAACGAACCTGAACGTAGGATGAACTTAAACAGCAGACTTTGTTCAAATTAGGGATTTAAACCAGTTTAGCGGGAAACCCATCGGCGCGCAAATCCGTATTCAGTTGGTCTTCCAATAGCTTAGCAATCTGTGTTGATTGGGCTGCACCACCGTAGGCGGCCTTGCCCTTCACAAAGGTTTCGAGAGTTTTTTGTGCTAAATCCAAAGGAACGCCAAAATCTTCGCCGAATTTTTTGGCAAATCCCAAATCTTTCAAGGCCAAGTCCATCGTGAAGTCGATGTCATAGGAACCATTCAGAATCAGTTGGCCTTCAGTTTCATGGACAAAGCTGTTGCCGCTTGAAGCTTGGATGGCCCGCCAGCTTTGGCCCAGATCCAACCCGCCGCGTTTTGCCAACATCAAGGCTTCTGCATCTGCCACCAAATGAATGAAGGCCAACATGTTGGTGATCACTTTGATGATGGAAGCGGAACCCAATGGCCCCATGAAAAAAATGCGGTTGCCAATTTTTTCAAGCGCAGATTTATGGTGTTCGAACTGCGCCTGTTCGCCACCCACCAGAACTGTCACTTCACCCCGCGCTGCTAAATGCACGCCGCCTGTCACGGGTGCTTCCAACATGTCAACGCCGTGGCCTTTTGCAATTTCAGCCAAACGCAAAACATCATCGCGGCCCAAAGTGGAATTTTCAATCCACGTTGCACCGCGCTTTAGATGCGGCAACATTTGTGCCAGCACCTTTTCTGAAACGGCAGGAGAAGGCAGGCATGTGATGATGTGATCAACCTGCCCCGCCAATTCTGCAATGGTGTCGGCGCGCTTTGCCCCTGCGGCCACATGCCGATCAGCCAAGCTTGGGTTCAGATCATAAACAACAAGATCAAAGCCGCCGCGAATGAGGCACATGGCCAAATGGCCGCCCAAATGTCCAAGACCAATATATCCGTATTTCATCGTATTGGCACATTCGTTGTTTCAAGATGCAGCTTGTCGCCTGTATAGGGCAGCGACAAAGCGACCTCTTCGTTCAGTTCCACACCTAAACCCGGCTCGGTTGAAGGGATCACAAACCCCTCCTCCCAACGGATGGGCTTTTTCAAAAGCTTGGCAAATATGCCAGAGAAATCTTCAATCGATTCCAAAATCAAGAAATTAGGAATCGACGTGGCAAATTGAATGTTGGCCGCCGCTTCAATCGGCCCCGCATAAAGATGCGGCGCAATTTGCGCATAAAAAGGTTCTGCCATTGCCGCAATTTTTTTCGATTCCATAATGCCGCCAACGCGCCCCAAGGCCATTTGCAAAATAGCTGCCGCCCGGCATTCCAACACGCGGGCGAATTCATATTTTGTGGTCAAGCGTTCGCCCGTCGCAATGGGAATTGAGGTGCCGCGCGCCACCAAGGCCATTTCTTCTGGTCGTTCAGCAGGTGTTGGTTCTTCAAACCAAAGTGGATCATAAGGTTCAATATGTTTGGCAAAACGAATTGCGCCTGCGGGTGTGAATTGGCCGTGCGTGCCAAACAGCAAATCAGCTTTTGTGCCCACGGCTTCTCTGATCAATTTGCAAAACTTGGCACAAAGCTCCATTGATTCCAATGACGGTTGCCTCGGATCAAAAGCAGAATATGGGGCTGCGGGATCAAATTTAATTCCGGTGAAACCCATTTTAACATAGTCAGCGGCGCGTTCAGCAGATTGTTCGGCATTCCAATAAATGGCGTCCGTTTGGCCCTTGGCCAAGTTGGGATAAATGTAAGTATATGACCGCAGCTTTTCGTGAACCTTGCCACCCAGCAATTCATAAACGGGCCGACCCACAGCCTTGCCCATAATATCCCACAACGCAATTTCCAAACCGGAAATAACGCTCACCAATGTAATATCCGGCCTTGCCGAATATCCGCTTGAATAGGCCTTGCGCCACATGGCCTCCAAATCAAACGGGTTCATATTTTCAACATAGCGGCCGAAAGTATCTTCAATCGCGGCCTGCATCACCTTGGGGCCGAAGGTATCGCAATACACTTCGCCAATTCCGGTGATGCCGTTATCGGTTGTTAATTTTACGAAAATGAAATAGCGCCCGCCCCAGCCCGGTGGTGGGTTTCCCACGATGAAAACTTTAAGGTCTTTAACTTTCATTTCCCTTGTCCCCTTTTTGCCAAACCTAAGCCAGCAGCTGCTTTAGCGCAAACGTAGTTTGGCAAAAATTTTTCACCTGCTGGCCGCTTGCCAAAGCAGCATCAATACGTTCAGAAACAGCCATGGACGGAAATTTTGACTATATCATTGTGGGCGCTGGCTCAGCCGGATGCGTGTTGGCCAATCGGCTGACTGAAAATGCCAAACATAAAGTTTTGCTGCTTGAAGCCGGTGGAAGCGACAAACGCTTTTTCATCACCATGCCCCTTGGGTATGGCAAAACATTCTATGACCCCCACGTCAATTGGATGTATCGGGCCGAGCCTGACCCTGGCCTTGGCGGGCAAACAGATTTTTGGCCAAGGGGCAAAGTCATCGGCGGATCAAGCTCCATCAACGCCATGGTTTATGTACGTGGCGATGCATCAGACTATGATGATTGGCGCAAGGCCGGAAACGTGGGTTGGGGTTTTGGTGATATTTTGCCCGCTTTCAAAGCGATGGAAGATAATCAGGCAGGCGGCAATGAATGGCGCGGAACTGGCGGGCCATTGTTTATCAGCGCCAACACCAAGGGCCGCCATTGGACGTGCGGCCCCTTTGAAGAAGCCGCGGTTGCCGCTGGGCTGAAGCGCAATTCAGATTTCAACGGCGCTTCGCAAGAAGGCGTCGGCCATTTTCAACTGACTGTAAAAGGTGGCAAGCGCAATTCTGCGGCGCGGGCATTTTTATATCCGGCTTTGAAACGCAAAAATTTGCAGTTGATTTCAAATGCATTTGTGAAGCGTGTTTTGTTTGAAGGTAAACGCGCGGTTGGTGTTGAATATGTCCACCTTGGGCAAACGAAAATTGCAAAAGCTTCAGGCGAAGTGATCTTGTCTGGTGGTGCGATTAATTCACCCCAACTTTTGCAACTGTCTGGCATTGGCGATGGTGAACATTTGCGGTCTCTGGGAATTGAAATTATTCACGCCAATAAAAATGTGGGCCGCAATCTTTCAGATCATCAGGGCATAAATTATACCTACAAACTCAATGTGCCCACCATAAACGACCAGCTGCGCCCTTGGTGGGGCAAGTTGAAAGCGGGGCTGGACTATTTGCTTTTGGGCGCTGGACCCCTGTCGATGAGTATCAACCAAGGTGGCGGTTTTTTTAAAACGAACCCGACTGAGCCGCGCCCCAATATGCAGCTTTATTACCAAGCGTTTTCCACACTCATTCCAAAAGAGAATGAACGTCCGCTGCTTTCGCCTGATCCATTTTCAGGCATGTCGATTGGTCTTTCCAATTGCAGGCCAACTTCGGTGGGCGAAATTATGATCAAATCATCAGATGCGTTTCAACACCCGAAAATAACGGCGAATGTTTTTTCAACCAATCACGATGTTGAAGAAATGTTGGAGGCGGTGAAATTTATCCGCAAGATTGCGGCACAAAAACCAATCGCTGATTTGATCGTCGAAGAATTGCGGCCCGGGCCTGGCGTGAAAAGCGATGCAGATTTAATCGCTGATTTTCGCATGCGCAGTGGAACTGTTTATCACCCAAGCTGCACATGCCGCATGGCAAAGGCAGAAAAAGATGGAGTGGTCGACGCTGAATTGCGCGTTCATGGCATCAGCGGTTTGCGGGTTATCGACGCCTCGGCGTTTCCATCAATCTTATCGGGCAACCTGAATGCGGCCAGCATGATGATCGGGTGGCGCGGCGCAGAAATGGTATTGCGTGGATAGCTATTTCGTTACAAGACATTTTCTTTCAACGCCCGTTTTTGATTGATAGGTACCGTTCTTCGCGTTGAACGAAACATATTTCTTGGCGCAATAATCATTCCACTCGGCTGATCCGGCAATCAACCCAGCAGGTTTCGCCTCTGATTTCGTAACGGGCTTTGCCGTTGCGACAACCTCGGGCTTGGGCACGGGCTTGGTTTCTTCAACAACAACGGGTTTTGGCGCGGGTGCAGCTGGCACCATGTTTTTCGCTTTGGGCCGGAAGACCATCGGCTTTGGCTGCGTTGAACCGTGCTTTGCCAAACAAGCATCAATGGCAATTTGATATTTGTGTTGCCACAGCGTTTGATCAACAGATGATTGATCAGCAAAATCTCGCGCATAGGCTTTGCAATAGGCGGCCTTATCAGCAAAGGCTGGTGCGCTTGCCGTGCAAAGTGCAATTAACAAAATGGGGGCTGTTATGTTTTTCATGCCCGCACTCAAAGTGCTAAATGTGGCGCAGTTTAGGCAAGCTTTCGGGCCAGATCATTGGCTGCGGCCACTGCCGTTGAAAAACAGGCTTGCAAAAGATAGCCACCTGTTGGTGCATCCCAATCCAACATTTCGCCAACTACATAATTCAATGGCTTTGCCCGCAACTCACAATGAGGCGAAAGTTCACTTAACATTACGCCGCCAGCGGTTGATATGGCGCGTTCAATTCCAGCTTGGCCCCGAACGGTAATCGACACGGCCTTCACACCACGATCATCCAACTTCGTGTTAGTCTCGTGCAAAAGTGCTATGGCGGCGGGCGTAATATTGATCGCCTTGCGCAGGAAATTTGAAAGGCTCATTTTTTTACGCGGCTGGGCCAAACGCTGGGCAATGGCTTCGCCTGACAGAGTTGGTTTTAGATCAATCACCAATTGCTTGCCGGGTTCATCACGCATCACCCGCGAAAGCTGATAGATGGCGCTACCCTCTAGCCCTTGCGACGAAATCATAATCTCTCCCCTGGCTGTGGCTGAACCATATTGAAGTTTCACATTTTTCAACGGCGTTCCAGCAAAGCGAGACGAAAAATGCTCAGACCACGGAACAATAATACGACCGTTGGAAGGCAGAAGATCAGAAACGCGAATCCCTGCATCACGCAAGATAGGGACCCAGGCAGCGTTTGATCCCAATTGCGGCCAACTGGCCCCACCCATGGCAAGAATGGTTGGGTTTTGATCAAAGCCCTGCCACTCCGTTCTCGGTGTTAACGTTACACCCAACGCCTCTAACTTGCGCAGCCACGCCCGCAGAACGGGCGATGCTTTCATCGACACCGGAAAAACGCGACCTGAACTGCCGACAAAGGTTTTGATGCCAAGATCTTCACACCACCTGATAACAGCCGATGGTGGAAACGCTTTGATGATCGGTTCTAAAAAGTTTTTAGCTTCCCCATAGTGTTCAAGAAAATTTGGCAAAGCCTCTGAGTGGGTGAGATTTAAGCCGCCCCGCCCTGCCAATAAAAACTTGCGCGCTGGTGAAGGCATGTGGTCGATAATGTTCACAGCATGGCCAGCCGTGGCCAACACATCGGCGGCCATAAGGCCAGCAGGCCCTGCGCCTACAATCGTTACGGCTTTTTTCATATCACCTGCTCAATAAGGCAGATCGAAATAAGTCTCGGCAGACATAGCAAAAATATCAACCTGCTCAAACCGCCCTTGGCCCACGGGATAATCTTCACGCGCTGCTTTTTGTTTCATGCCGATGCGTCTTGCCAAGCGCAGCGACGCCACATTGTTGCGCATCACTTTACAGCTGATTGATTTTGCTTTGAACCGTTCAAAGCCAATGCCCAAAAGGGCGCGGCCAATTTCTGTGCCAAAGCCGACTTGCCACAAGGCTGGGTGAAGGCCCCAACCAATTTCAAGTGAATCGTCTTGGTGGCAGATTAAAAAACCATCGCCCACAACTTCGCTTGAATGGCGTTCTTCGGCCGCCAGATGAAACACATTGCGGCGCACGTCCCCTTGGGCAGCAAGTTGACGCGCCACAAATAATTTCACTTCGTTGGCATCTTTCATGCGATGCGCGATATATTTTTGATAACGCTGCTGCGTCATAAAACAGGCCATTTCGGCGCAATCATCTTCCATGATTTCGCGCAGAACAAGGTTGGGCGTCTCGATGGCAGCTAAGGTGGGCAAAGTGAGCATAAGAAGCAATCTATGCGTTTCGGCCAAGAAACGAAATACCTTTCTTGAAGATAAGCTTAATGACGGCCTTAATGTCGCAAAGCGAAGAAACGACTTATAGTGCAATGCGAAATTTGATAGTCTGTCGTCAACAGATGTTTGATTGGAGAATAAAATGGATACTCTTGCGAAGGATACAAGCGCCAAATGCCCCGTGATGCACGGTGCTGCAAAACATATGACTTCGACCGCCCAGTCCAACGCTGATTGGTGGCCCAACCAACTGAATTTGCGTGTGCTTCATCAACATTCAAACTTATCAAACCCCATGGGCAAAAAATTTGATTATGCCGCGGCCTTCAAAAAGCTGGATTTGAAAGCCTTGAAAAAAGACATTTTCAAATTGATGACCAATTCGCAAGAGTGGTGGCCGGCTGACTTTGGCCATTACGGCCCGTTTTTTATTCGCCTGGCTTGGCATAGTGCTGGCACCTATCGCACGGCGGATGGTCGCGGCGGCGCTGGCTTCGGAACTCAGCGTTTTGCACCTTTGAACAGCTGGCCAGATAATGGCAACCTTGATAAGGCGCGGCG
>JANXRO010000035.1 GCA_025356765.1 Hyphomicrobiales bacterium
CAGCAAAGCCAAATTGATTTTAGACAACTGGGCTGCTTACTTGCCCAAATTTGTAAAAGTTATGCCGGTTGAATATGCCCGTGCTTTGGCCGATTTGGAAAAGGCCCAAACCACCAGCAACGGCATGACAGTTGGCGTAAAAAGGAGCGCGTAAGAGAAGTGAACCTTCACGCCGCCATAAACGGATTAACAATTGAAACACGGCCAAATTTTTGGCCGTGGTTCAAATCTTCCGTGTACAGAATATCACAGCCTGAAAGTTGGGCGGCGGCGATGATGTTGGCATCAAAAATTGGCACCTTATGTTTGTGTGCAATCTTCATCGCCAGGTCATGTGTTTCCAATGTTATGGAAACAATCTCTGCTGCGTGTCGCACAGGGATGAGTGCTAACAGTGCAACTTCAATTGGCATTTTCATTTTGCCAGTAGCGACCCGCACAAATTCATTAAGCACTTGCACGCTGATCACTGGGCGATCAAACAATAGTTCAAGCGCACGGGATGTCTTAACGCTCTCGGGTTGGGCGGCATATATCAGCACGTTACTATCCATAAAAAACTTAGCCACGAGAGTTGGCTTCGTCCCTATCGAATTTATAATCGTCAGGAAGAACGAATTGACCTCTAAATTTGTCAAATTCCTTCCAGGCATCTTTGAAGTTTTGACGTCGCGTTACCTCTTCGGCCAGATCTCTAAGAATTACGCTGGCTTCAACCTCATCACCTTCCTTGAGACCTTGCTTGGCCACCATTTCAGCGGGCAATCTGATAGCCAAGCTGTTGCCCCATTTCGAAACTTTCATCACATCCTCCATGGATATACATTCTCTAAAATGTATATCATAAACGCATAAAGGTATCAACATGGGAAAAATCACAGGCTTTCTTGAAATTGATCGCGCGGACAGGAAATATACTCCGGCGGCAGACAGGGTTCGCCATTACAAGGAATTTGTCATTCCGTTGGGCGATGAGGCCACTAAAACCCAAGCATCGCGCTGCATGGATTGTGGCATTCCTTATTGCCACAACGGTTGCCCGGTGAACAACCAAATCCCTGATTGGAATGATTTGGTTTATAACAACCAATGGGAAGAAGCCTCGCGCAATTTGCATTCCACCAACAACTTCCCAGAATTCACTGGCCGCATTTGCCCAGCACCTTGCGAAGCTTCTTGCACGTTGAATATTGATGATAACCCCGTCACCATCAAATCCATCGAATGCGCCATCGTCGATAAGGCGTGGGAAAATGGTTGGGTAAAACCCATCATCAACGCCGATAAAACTGGCAAGAAAATTGCTATCGTTGGTTCTGGCCCGGCAGGCTTGGCCGCTGCCCAACAATTGGCGCGCGCTGGCCATGATGTGCACCTGTTTGAAAAAAATGCATCAGCTGGCGGCTTGATGCGTTATGGCATTCCAGATTTTAAAATGGAAAAACATTTGATCGACAGGCGCGTTTCCCAAATGGAAGCCGAGGGTGTAACCTTCCATTACGGCGCTCATATTGGTGTAACCCAAGATGCCAAGCAGCTGGTCGATTCATTTGATGCGGTGTTGCTGACAGGCGGATCTGAAAAACCGCGTGATCTTCCCATTCCGGGACGTGAACTTTCCGGCGTGCATTTTGCCATGGAATTTTTGCCCCAACAAAACCGCCGCAACAGCAAGGAATCGCCACTGGATAATCGCCCCATTTTGGCCACTGGCAAACATGTTGTAGTGGTCGGTGGTGGTGATACGGGTTCAGATTGTATCGGCACATCCATTCGCCAAGGCGCATTGAGCGTGACGCAAATTGAAATTATGCCAGCCCCTCCTGAAAAAGAAAACAAGCCACTCACTTGGCCAAATTGGCCGATGAAAATGCGCACATCATCTTCGCAAGCGGAAGGCGCTATCAGAGATTTTGCGGTGGCCACCGTTTCCCTTGTTGGTGAAGATGGCACTGTGAAAACTTTAAACTGCGCCCGTTCTGGCCCCGATTTCAAACCGGTGCCTGGAACAGAGTTTGAGTTGAAGGCCGATCTGGTTTTGTTGGCCATGGGCTTTGTGCACCCCGTGGCTGATGGCATGCTGAAAAACCTAGGGGTGAAGCTTGATCCGCGCGGCAACATTGATGCCAATGTGAAAGATTATAAAACCTCAATCGACAAAGTGTTCAGCGCCGGCGACATGCGCCGTGGTCAATCTCTGGTGGTGTGGGCCATTCGTGAAGGCCGCCAAGCCGCACGCGCAGTTGATGAATTTTTAATGGGTGAAACAACGCTACCGAGGTAGGATCTACCTGCGTAAAATCAGGCTGGTGATCAAGCGTTGCTCATCATAGTTTGCATTGGGCAGAGACGAACCAAACCACGTGCTTTGCACAGTGCCGCTCACCGCCATGTTGGGGTTCAGCTGCCAATCAGCGCCTAAACTGGCTGTGGTGCTGGAAGTTAAACTGGTGTTGGAATTGGTCAGGCTGGTGGAAACACCACCGCGCAGATTGACATTATCGCGTAACGCATAATTGGCTTGCACGCCAAAGTTCCAATTTTGCGTGGCTGAAACATTAACCTGTTCAGACTCTCCCAGCGATACGCCTGTTGAAGCCACAATGCTCCACAGCGGCGTTGGGCTCCAAGTGATATTACCGCTCAGACCCAACGCCGTCACTGTTTTCAACGCCGGATCATCAAAGCTGCGGGCAATGAAATTGGCCGAAACATCACCTTGCCAAATTGGGCCATCATCAAAAATCATGCCCAGCAGAAATGCACCACCTTGCGAATTGCGGCGCTGGCCGTTGCGGTCAATCGCTTGATCATGGAAACGCGGATCATATGAAATTTCTGCATAGGGTTTAAGCATGGCGCCGCGCCCACCATAGGTGCCGCGCAAGGCCAAAGACGGTTCAACGTAATTGCGGTCTGAATTAATCTCGGTGCCACCGCCCACCAAGGCCACATCATCATAGCTGTTGCGAACAAGGCCCAAACGCACTTGGCCTTCAAGGCCACCAAAATCATGGGTAAGGCCAGCGGCTGATGTTAAATTATAATCACGCCGGGGTGAAATTGCATTTCCGGGAACTTCCACATTGCCGCTGCCACTTTGGCTGGCCGTGAAGCTTTGGCTAAAATCCGCATGGGTTGTGTGCAAAATATCCAACCGAAAATCGGTCTGTGCCGTGCCCGCTAATGTCGACGCATCGGGAGATCCCGCATAACGAACCAAATCTGCGTTGATGTTGCCCCGCCATTGGTGGCGCGACCAATCTGATTGAAATGCCAAACTTGGTTTTATGTGTACGCCCACATCGGCTTGTTTTATGGTGAGGCTGGAATTCACATTGCTGGTTACAACGCCACCAATTTCAAGCGAAGGATAAAACCGCATCGGCCCTTCACCAACACCTTGCGGCGCATAAGCATCAACCACTTTTTTCCGCTTGCGCGGTACAACGGGCGTTGGCTCTTCAATGGGGCTGATAGTGGCAACAACGGGCGGCACATCATCAAGAATGCTGGTGCGCAACGGGTCTGGCCCCTCTTGGGCGCGAGCAGCAAAACCCACGCTGCAAAGCAACGCAACGCAACTCACCTGACACAGCACGCGATACTGACCACTCATCGTGGCACACTATCGAATTTATGGTTAACAGAAGGTTGTTAAAGCTTACTTTTGCAATCCACGCAAAAACAGCGACAGGCCAGAGCGAACCACCTCTTCAGGTTGGCGTTTGCTGATCTTGCCAAACATTCGGGGCTTCACCAAGCCTGCCTGAATAAGCTCAATAAACTGCAATGCCGCATGTTCAGCATCAACCTGTTGCAAGGTGCCGTCCTGCATTTTTAATTCAAGATATTTGGCAATTTGCGAAATGGCATAGGCCGGCCCCGCTGCATAATAGCTTTGACCCACTTCAGGAAATTTTCCCGCAACCGCAATCACCATACGCACTTGGGCCAGCGATTCATCAGTGCAAAACAGTTTGGCCATGCGCAAACCCAGCTCATAAAGCACAACGTCAATGGGCCGCTCGATGTTTTCAATCACCATCACCTGTTCGGCTTGGCGGCGTCTGTCTTGATAGATCAGCGCTTCAAACAGTTTTTCCTTCGATGGAAAATAGGCATAAACCGTGCCTTTGGAAACGCCAGCTTCACGCACAATGTCATTCATGCTGGCCCCGTCAAAGCCGTGGGCCATAAACATGCGCCGCGCCCCATCCAGAATTTGCTGGCGCTTTGCTGTTTCTAAAGTGTCATCAAAGGCCATGGCCTGTTCCATCATGCATTTTCCGCTTAACTGGGTTGAACCGAACCGTTCGGTCTTGTGCATAGCAACAAAACATGCTATGTCAAGCAGAACCGAACCGTTCGGTTCATTATCAGTTCTTTTGAAAGCCATTTCCATGTCGAGCACCACTGTTAACAATCCGCCCGTTGCTGTTCCTGAAAAAAAGACAACGTCCATCCGCCGCATTATCATGCTGGCACTTTTGGTTGTGGCTGTGGGCGTTGCGGCAAAATATGGCTTGGAATGGTTCAACAATGGCCGCTTCATGCTTTCAACCGATGATGCCTATGTGCAGGCCGATACATCGGTTCTGGGTGCAAAAATATCAGGTTATGTTGCCGAAGTACCCGTGGCTGATAACAGCAGCGTGAAAGCCGGTGATGTTATTTTAAAGCTTGATGGTGCGGATTATCAATTCGCAGTGGATGCGGCCTTGGCCAAAATCGAATCTCAAAAGGCGGCCATCGCGGTGATTGGCCAACAAAAAGTGGCCCAAGGCTCAGCCATTGCCGCCGCTTTGGCCCAAATGTCCAGCGCCAAAGCTTCAGAATTAAATGCCGTGCTCACACAACAGCGCGCCAGCCAAATGGTAAAGAGCAACGCCGGAAGCCAACAGGCTTTGGATGATGCCAACCGCGCGCGCGATACCGCAGAAGCAAACATTTCAGTGGTGCAAGCCAATATTGACGCTGCCAAAGCCCAACTGGGCGTTTTGTCGGCCAATGAAGCGCAAGCCAACAGTGTTCTGGCTGAATTGAATGTAGGCTTGCAAAAAGCCCAACATGATATGAGCTTTGTTGAAGTGAAAGCCCCTTTTGATGGTGTGGTTGCCAACCGCGCCGTTGAGCCTGGCCAATTTGTGCAGGCCGGAACGCGGCTGATGGCTTTGGTGCCAACCACACAAAGCTATGTTGAAGCAAATTTCAAAGAAACCCAGCTGAATGATATTCGCGTTGGCCAAAAGGCGTTGATCACTGTGGATGCCTTCAAGGGCGAAACATTTGAAGGCAAAGTGCTCAGCGTGTCGCCTGCTTCGGGTGCTGAATTTTCATTGCTGCCACCCGAAAATGCCACCGGAAATTTCACCAAAATTACCCAACGCTTTCCTGTGAAAGTTTCATTACCACCAGCATTGGCCGCAAAAATTCGCCCCGGCCTTTCTGTGGTGATTGAAGTTGATAGCCGCGACAAGGGCACGAACTAATGTCTGCCACCGCCACCATACCAGCCGCACCAGCGCAAGCCGAAACGGTGCCCACGCGCCACATCATTGCGTTTTTCTTTATGGTGTTTGGCATGTTCATGGCGATTTTAGATATTCAAATCGTATCATCGTCCTTGGCTGAAATTCAGGCAGGCATTTCTGCCAGCGCCGATGAAATTTCATGGGTGCAAACCAGCTATCTGATTGCCGAAGTGGTGATGATCCCGTTGTCTGGAACATTGACGCGCATATTCTCCACCCGTTGGTTGTTTGTGGGCTCTGCCGTTGGCTTTACGTTGATGAGCTTGGCTTGTGCACTTTCCAGCTCAATTGGCGAAATGATGGTGTGGCGAGCGCTTCAAGGCTTTCTGGGCGGCGCTATGATCCCCACGGTCTTTGCCACATCCTTCACAATTTTTCCGCCAAAAATGCGCAACATCATCTCGCCCATCATCGGGCTTATTGCCACAATGGCACCAACAGTTGGCCCCACCATTGGCGGCTATCTCACTGAATTATTTTCATGGCATTGGTTGTTTTTGGTCAACATTGTGCCAGGCATCGCTGTCAGCATTGGTGCATGGGCTTTTATTGATTTTGATAAGCCCAACTTCTCATTGGTGAAGGGCTTTGATTGGGCGGGCCTCGCCTTGCTTGCAATTTTTCTGGGCACTTTAGAATATGTCCTGGAAGAAGGTGCCGCAGACGATTGGTTAAACAGCGAAGTTATTCGCAACCTCATGGCCGTTTGCGCAGTTTCGGGCGGCATGTTTTTTTATCGCATGTTCACCAAACCAAATCCGCTTGTCGATTTTAGCGCGTTTAAAAATCGCAACTTCACGGCGGGCTGCTTATTTTCATTCACGATGGGCATTGGCCTTTATGGTTTGACATATTTATATCCGGTGTATCTCGCCCGCATCCAACACTATTCCGCTATGATGATTGGCCAAACCATGTTTGTAACCGGCATTGCCATGTTTCTTACAGCACCTCTTGCAGGCAGGCTTTCAACCAAGGTTGATCCGCGCATTATGATTGGCGGCGGCTTTATTGGTTTTGCTATCGGCACATGGCAAGCCTCTGCCATTAATTCCGATTGGGCATTTTGGGAATTGCTTATTCCGCAAATTCTGCGCGGCGTGTCGTTGATGATGTGCATGGTCACCGTCACCAACATGGCGCTTGGCACTTTGCCGCCCATGCAATTGCGCGGCGCATCTGGTCTGTTCAACTTAACCCGCAATTTGGGCGGCGCTGTTGGCTTGGCTTTGATCAACACCACGATGAACCAACGCTTTGATTTGCATTTAAAACGCCTGCATGATTCCGTGAACTGGAGTTCAGATACCGCCGTTCAAACTTTGAATAATATGACAGACGCATTTTCATCCATGGGATCAAATGCACCTTTGGTGGCGCTAAAACAGCTTTCAGGCTTGGTGCGAAAACAAGCCATGACGATGGCCATCGCCGATATTTTCTTTTTGTTGACGATTGTGTTTTTGTTGATTGTTTTAATGTTACCCATCGTTGAAAAACCAAAAGCCGTGGGCGGCGCAGGCGGCGGCGGGCATTAAGCGCGCGCGCCTCCACATTCAAACAAGATGATGATCTCTTTCAACTGATTGCGATCAGCCTTTAGCCAGCAGCTTTGTGTGAAATATCAATTGCTGGCACCTCGCCTTCGAACACATCGGCTTCCGCAACTGCATCATCTAAACCAGCACCAGCTTTGATGTCGTTCAAAATTTTAGACATGTCATTATTGGCATTCCAACTCAGAAAGCCGTTATGTTTGGCGATAATTTCTTGCAGCGCTGCACGAAATGCCGGGCCCAAATCTTCGCGTTCCAAGGCATAGGCAACGTTGGCAGAAAGAAAGCCAATCTTGTCACCACAGTCATATGTTGTGCCATTAAATTTCAAACCGTGGAAGGCTTGGGTTTTGCTCAGCGCAATCATCGCATCGGTAATTTGGATCTCTCCGCCCGAACCCGGCGTTACTTTTTCAATTTCATCGAAAATTTCTGGCTGCAAAATATAACGGCCCGAAATAATAAGATTGGAAGGCGCATCTTCACGCTTGGGTTTTTCAACCATGGCCGCAATGCTGAAATGATTGCCCTGCCAATCTTGCGGGGCCACAACACCATAGCGGTGCACCATGTCCCAGGGCGTTTCTTCAACCGCAATCACGTTGCCGCCACCGCGCTCGTTATACACATCAATCATCTGCTTCAAGCAGCCCGTCTCGCCTTTGATAATCATATCAGGCAACAACACTGCAAAGGGCTCGTGCCCCACCAAGTGGCGCGCGCACCATACAGCATGGCCAAGGCCCAAGGGCTCTTGTTGACGTGTAAAACTGGTTTGGCCAGCGCCGGGCAAATCTTGTTCCAACAAGGAAAGTTCAATTGATTTTCCGCGGCGGCCCAAGGTTGTTTCAAGTTCATATTGTTTATCAAAATGATCTTCAATCACGCCTTTGTTGCGGCCTGTCACAAACACCAAATGTTCAATGCCCGCTTCACGCGCTTCATCGACAACAATTTGAATCAGTGGCCGATCAACCACCGTTAACATTTCTTTGGGCATGGCTTTAGTTGCAGGCAGAAACCTTGTGCCTAATCCGGCAACGGGAAAAACGGCAGTGCGAATGGGTTTGGGCATTAACTTCACCTTAACTCTATACTCAGCGCCCCCGCCGCAATCAATCTTGACGTAAGGCAGTTTAAACTAGGGTTTGCTTTAACGATACTAAATTAATGATTGGAGAATTTTATGACGGTTTTAGTAACGGGTGGTGCAGGTTATATTGGCAGTCATATGGTATTGGCGTTAACCGATGCTGGAGAAGACGTTGTTGTTCTTGATAATCTCACCACTGGTTTTTCCTGGGCCATTGCGCCGCAAGCGAAACTCATCGAAGGCGATATTGCCGACGAGGCTTTAGTGGAACTCATCATCAAAGAAAATAATGTCAATTCCGTGGTGCATTTTGCGGGCTCTATTGTTGTGCCAGATTCCGTGACAGATCCCCTTGGCTATTATTTAAACAACACGGTGAAATCTCGCGCACTCATGGCCGCTGTTGTGAAAGCCGGTGTGAAAAATTTCATCTTCTCTTCAACCGCTGCGGTTTATGGCAATCCAGAATCCATGCCCGTATTTGAAACGGCAACGCCATTGCCCATCTCACCTTATGGCACATCAAAATTGATGACCGAACTGATGCTGCGTGATTCACATTTTGCCTATGGCCTCAACTATGTGGCCTTGCGATACTTTAACGTGGCGGGTGCCGACCCTAAGGGGCGTTCTGGCCAATCCACACCACGGGCCACGCATCTGATCAAAGTGGCCTGCCAAACCGTGTTGGGCCAGCGCCCATCGATGGATGTGTTTGGCACTGACTATGAAACGCCTGACGGCACCTGTTTGCGCGACTATATTCATGTGAGCGATTTGATTGCGGCCCATATGGACGCCTTGGCACATTTGCGCCGCGGTGGTGAAAGTGGAATTTTCAATTGTGGCTATGGCAAAGGCTATTCGGTTTTGGAAGTGATCGCGGCGGTTGCCAATGCGGCCGGAAAACCCGTCAACCACAAGCTTTCACCGCGCAGGCCCGGCGACCCCGCAGGCATTGTGGCAGGCGCTGACAAAGTGCGCGAAATCTTGGGTTGGAAACCAAAACATGCTGATCTTGATTTTATCGTGGCATCAGCCCTAGCGTGGGAAAAACATTTAGAGCGTCGAAACGCCACCATATAAAGATCAGCGCTGCCCACATTCAGCCTTCGATATTCCGTATTTTTGACTACACTGCTAAGTTCAAACGAATCTGGTGGGAGCAAAAATGCGGAAATTACTCTTTGGTCTATTATTGGGTGCAACAATGGCGGGGCCTGCCCAAGCAAGCCCCAAATTTGAAGCTTTCATCCAATCGCTTTGGCCAAGGGTGCATGCCGCAGGCGTTTCGCGTGAGCTTTTTGACAAGGCCTTTGCTGGTATTACTGATCCAGACCCCGTGGTGATTAAACTGGCGCAGAACCAGCCCGAATTTAATTCCACCACCAATGAATATATCGAAAAGGCCGTGACGCAAATTCGCATCGACACGGGCCGCGCCATGTTGAAACAAAACGCAGCTTTGCTTTCTGCCATCCAAGATAAATATGGCGTGGACAAGCGCGTGTTGTTGGGCATTTGGGGCGTTGAATCCAATTTCGGCAAAGACATGGGCTCGATGAGCGTGATGCGCTGCCTTGCCACTTTGATGTTTGAAGGCAACAAGAAAAAATATGCAGGCGAACAATTGATCGCCGCCTTCACAATTTTAAAACGTGGCATCAGGCCGCCAGATAATTTCGTGGGCTCATGGGCTGGCGCACTTGGCCACACGCAATTCATCCCCACAACTTATTTATCCTCCGCCGCCGATTGGAACGGCGATGGCAAGAAAGACATTTGGGGTTCAAAAGAAGATGCGCTGGCATCAACCGCCAATTATCTTAAAGAATCTGGCTGGAAGGCCGATAGACCTTGGGGCTGGGAAGTGAACTTGCCTGATGGTTTTGATCGTGGCCTGATCGGGCGCGCACATTGGAAGCCCGTTGCTGAATGGACCAAGCTTGGCATTAAACCCGCCGTGGGCGATGGCTTTTCGTCAAATGCACCGGCCTTTGTGATGATCCCACAAGGCATGGATGGGCCAGTGTTTTTGGTGACGCAAAACTTCCTGGCACTGCTGGCCTATAATTATTCCCACGCTTATGCTTTGGCCGTTGGTCATTTGGGCGATAGAATTGCCGGTGGCCCCACAATCAAAGCCAGTTGGCCGCCGCAAAAAACCGATCTGAGCTATAAACAGCGGGTTGAACTGCAACGACTTTTGACCAACCGCGGGTTTGATACCAGTGGTGCTGATGGCCGCTTTGGTGCCAAAACCTATGAAGCGGTTTTGGGTTTTCAGAAAAAAGTGGGCCTGCCGCTCGATGGGTTTCCAAGCTTGAAGGTGCTTGAGCGTTTGCGCGCCAAGGGCTAGGCTTTCATCATGCGTAAATTTCTCTTTGCCCTTTTGGTGTTGGTGTCGCCTGCTTTGGCGCAAGACCAAGCACCTGTGTTGGGCAGCGAGGCCACAGACGCATTGCAGCAGCTTTCCCAATCCATCAGCGATGGCAAACGCATTTTGGTAATTGGTGATCAAATGGCCGGCGGCATGGGTGCTGGCATAACCCGCATGGCCGAAAATGATGATACGATACAAGTTGCCAATCGCTTCAATGAGTCTTCAGGCCTTGTGCGGCCCGAAATTTATGATTGGGCAGCGGCCATTCCAAAAATGGCGGAAGGCAAGGATTTCACCACAGCCGTTGTGTTGATGGGCCTGAACGACAGGCGCGACATGCGCAATGGTGATCAAATTTTGAAATTCAATTCCCCCGAATGGGTCAGCGCTTATAAACAGCGCGTTGATGGTGTGATCGAAGCATTACTGGCCCAGCACATGCAAATCTTCTGGATGGGTGAACCCCCGATGGGCGACCCAAGCTTAGACGCTGATATGCAGGCCCTGTCGACTTATCAGAAAGAACGGGCTGTGGCCAAGGGTGCAACTTTCATTGACCTGCGCGCTCCATTGCTGGGGCCTGATGGCCAATATACAGAGCGCGGCCTTGATGACACCGGAACCGATAGGCGCTTGCGTGAAAGCGATGGCGTGACGTTTTTTAAACAGGGTAACAATCGCTTGGGCCAAATTGCCTTGGCCGCTTTGCAAAATGGCCCGGCTGCACCCACAGTGGCAGACCCAGCGGCAACAGTTGCACTTTCGGCCCCTGCCGCTGTGGTTGCACTTTCGGCCCCTGCCGCTGTGGCTGCCGTCGACACAAACCAAAGCCCCATTTTTGGCCAGCAAGATGCCAATGGCACAAGCATTACGAAAACCGGCACAGACATGATGGCCGCCGTGGCTGTCGATTCTGCTTCAAAGCAAGCCGATCAATCCAGCATCATTGGCATTGGCGCCGCAAAAGGCAGCAATGCCGAAACACTGTTTACAACGGGCATCGCAGCACCAGCGCCCGCAGGCCGATTTGATGATTTTACGGCCAGCGAAAATTAGCTCAAAGCGGCTTTAAGCCACCGCACTTTTGCCATAGCTTACTTGGCGGCGAGAGCGATAATGCGCGCGAACAGCATCCCCGAATGCATTGAAAAGTTTGGTGGAATCAGGATTTTCAGCAGCCCTGAATTCAGGGTGCCACTGGGTGCCAAAGGCAAAGCTTGCCGCACCCTTCACTGAAACTGCTTCAACAATTCCATCAGGTGCAACAGCTTCAACATTAAGCCCCTCACCCAACACTTTAATGCCTTGGCGGTGGATGGAATTCACCTGCGTTTGGCTTTTGCCAATGATCCGCTCCAACATTCCGCCCGCGGTAATCGCAACGCTGTGTGAGGGCGCATAGCGCACATTAATATCATCAGAAGATGGGGCGCGGTGATCAAGCCTTCCTGATCCGCGTTGCAGTTCCGTTTCAAGCGAACCGCCCATCACAACATTCAACTCTTGAAAACCACGGCAAATGCAAAACAGCGGAATGCCGCGATCAATCACGGCGCGAATAACCTTCAACGTGGTATCATCACGCCGATGGTCATAAGGCTCATGGTCAACCGATGCCTTCTCGCCATAATGCGGCGGATGAACATTCGAAACAGCGCCCGTCATCAACACGCCATCAAAATGATCAAGCAAGGCATCGAGATTAAGAATGTCGATCATCGAGGGAATCATCACCGGCAAAACATTGGAAACCTCGGCCAAGGCACGCACATATTTGTCGCCCAATGAATGAAAAAGAAATCCGTGATTTTCATAAGTATCAGCCGGAAGGCCAACAAGCGGCAGAGGGTTTGTCATTCTCATCCAATCAAATGCGGCAAAGCCAGTTTCCACACTATGCCAAGTGTCGCTGATAAAGCCAAGGTCTTCACCATGCCCAAGTGGAAACGCAGCAATGCAAAACCTGCAACAATGGCCAAAACCAATGCAGCCCCATCAAAGCCCGAAAGTGTTGGCCACCACATGGGCACCAATCCCTGAAGTCGTTGTACATCGCCAAACAACACATGAAGACCAAACCACAATGATAGATTCAGAATAACGCCCACAACAGCGGCGGTTATTTTGGCCAAGGCTTGGCTGATTTGCGCATTGCCCTGCAGATATTCAACATAGGGTGCGCCCACAAAAATCCACAAAAAACAGGGCACAAATGTCATCCATAAAAATATGGCGCCGCCTACAAAACCAGAGAGCAAATCGCCTTGCGCTTTATTGGCAGCCAAAAAGCCCACAAATTGCCCGACCAAAATTAATGGCCCCGGTGTAGTTTCAGCAAGGCCCAAACCATCCATCATTTGTGGTGCGCTCAGCCAATGATGCGCTTCAACCACATCTTGGCCCATATAAGATAAAACGGCATAGGCTCCGCCGAATGTCACAATCGCCAGCTTAGAAAAAAACCACGCCAATTGTGAATAGACATGATCGCGGCCAAAGCTTGCAACAATCAACAACAGTGGCGAAAACCACACCACCAGCCAAACGCCAAGTCGCTTTAATGTATCCATCGTCGGCGGCAGCGGTGTTGATGACAGGCTTTGAAGTTTATTTCTATCCAACCAGAAAAAACCAAACAGCCCAGCAGCAGCCACCACCAAGGGAAATGGCAATGCAAAACAAAACAGCGCCACAAAAGCCAAGCCCGCGATTGCATAATCCAACCGGCCTTTCAGCGCGCGTTTTGAAACACGGAGCAATGCTTCAATCACCACCACCAAAACTGCCGACTTCACGCCCCAAAACAGGGCTTCAACAACTGGCAATTTTCCAAACAAAACATAAAGCGCTGAAAGCACATAAAGTGTTACAGCGCCCGGCAGAACAAATAATAGTCCGGCCACAAGGCCGCCTTTTAACCCGTGCAATTTCCAACCGATATAGGTGGCAAGCTGCATGGCCTCTGGCCCGGGCAGCAACATGCAAAAATTTAATGCGCTGAGAAATTCTTTTTCAGAAATCAATTGGCGCTGATCAATCACTTCCTTGTGCAGCATGGCAATTTGGCCAGCAGGGCCGCCAAATGACAGAAGCCCCACGTGCAACCACATTTTGCGGGCTTCAATAAAACTGATCATTTAACTTGCCGCGCGATGTGGCCCAAAGTCAGAGCAGCAATGCGCGCGGCCGTAAATGAAGCAATGCCTTGCAGATCTTTCTTGGGCATGAATTCCACCATCGAAAACCCCGCGATGCGGGCCTTGGCTGCAACGCCCTCAATCAATTGTGTGACATGATGATAACTTAGTCCGCCAGGTGTTGGATAAGACACAGCGGGCATGATGGACGAGTCCAATCCATCAAGATCAAGCGTAATCAAACATTGTGATTGGGGTTCAATTTGTTCAAGCACTGAGGCAATGCCGTTGTTCAAAATGTTTCTGGCCGGAATAATTCTGGCGCCCCAATCGCGCGCATATTCAACCTCTTCCGGCCTGGCGCTGCCAATGCCACGCGCCCCCACCTGCACAATGCGCCACACGTGCGCCTGTTCCGAGGCGCGGCGCATAGTGGATGAAAAGCCCATAACCTCGCCAAGCCTGTCATTGCGCCAATCGATGTGGGCATCAATTTGC
>JANXRO010000027.1 GCA_025356765.1 Hyphomicrobiales bacterium
TCGCCGTCGGCCACCACATACTCTTTGCCTTCAAGGCGGAACTTGCCGGCAAGTTTTGAACCTGCTTCGCCCTTGCCTGCAACATAATCATCATAGGCAACGGTTTCTGAACGAATGAAACCTTTTTCAAAGTCCGTGTGGATAACGCCCGCCGCCGCTGGTGCCTTGGTGCCTTGGGTGATTGTCCACGCGCGGGCCTCTTTCGGGCCCACGGTGAAATAGGTGAATAGGCCCAGCAATTCATAGCCAGCGCGGATCACGCGGTTCAAACCGGGTTCTGCCAAACCAACGGCATCCAGAAAATCTTTCTGGTCGGCTTGCGCCATCAAGGCGATTTCGCTTTCAATCTTGGCTGAAACCACAACGGCAACATTGCCTTCTGATTTTGCAAAGGCCTTCACCCGTTCAGAAAATTCATTGCCCTTGTCGGCAGCAGCCTCTTCCACGTTGCACACATAAAGAACGGGCTTTGATGAAAGCAGGCCCAGGCCTTGGAAGGTTTTTTCTTCATCGGCCGTGCGCTCAGTAATGCGGGCAGGCTTGCCTTCACGCAGCAACACCAAAGCGCGCATCATTAAATCTGCCAATTCCTTTTGGTCTTTATCGCCCTGTTTGCCCTTTTTCTCAGCGGCAGGTTGGCGCTTTTCCAACGCGTCCAAATCGGCCAGCATCAATTCTGTTTCAATCACTTCAATATCAGAAAGCGGGTCAATCTTGCCGCTCACATGCGTAATGTCACCATCTTCAAAACAACGCACAACATGCGCAATGGCATCGGTTTCACGAATGTTAGCAAGAAATTGGTTGCCAAGACCCTCGCCCTTGGAAGCACCCTTCACAAGGCCCGCAATATCCACAAAAGTTAGGCGCGTGGGAATAATCTGTTGGCTTCCGGCAATGGCGGCCAAAATATCGAGGCGCGGATCTGGCACACCAACATCGCCCACGTTGGGCTCAATGGTGCAAAATGGATAATTGGCCGCCTGTGCAGCGCTGGTTTGGGTGAGCGCGTTGAACAATGTTGATTTTCCAACATTCGGCAAACCCACAATGCCACATTTAAAACCCATGTATTTTCTCCGCAAACAAATTCAATGTGCGCCCTGATAGTCGCAAAACCATCCAATGGGAAGCTTGATCAATTTGCTGCTTTGTTGGCAAAATAGTTACACACTATTAATTCTGTGCAGAAGTTTAGATCAACACCGCGCTGAAACATGCGGGCAGTTCATAATTTTTTTGGGCTTTTTCGATACACCAATTCCACAGGCAACAAGCATGTTGAAAAAACAGCGCTAAATTACATACGGGGCGACTATGAAAATTGGCAATATTCTTCTAGCCAAAGGTTTGGTGACAGCGAACGATATTAATCGCGTGCTGGAACACCAGAAAAAAACCGGCGACAAATTTGGCGATAGCATTGTTGCCCTTGGAATTTTAAGCAAAGAACAAATTGAAAAGGTTCTTTCAGAAGCCCCACAGGCACCAAGTTCAGTTGAAGAAACAGGCGTAGACTCAGTTCTGCTGCTCGAATTGGTAATCAAGGGCATGTATACTGAAAATCTTGAAACAGCGTCTCAAATGGCAGAAGCAATCAAGATTTCCAGCACCGCAGTCAACCAACTGTTAACCGAAGCCAAAGAACGCAAGCTGGTTGAAACTTTGGCGTCGGGCCCATCTTCAGGCACGATCGCAGAATTGCGTTTGGTATTAACCAGGGCTGGCCGCGAATGGGCGGTTGATGCCATGCAGCGCGGCCAATACTTTGGGCCAGCACCCGTGTCGTTAAAAGAATTCCAAGAACGCATTTTGGTTCAACGTGTGTCTAATGAACACGTCACGCGTGAACAGCTTGATCAAGCATTCTCTGGTCTTGTTATGACAGAACGCTTCGTCAGCCGCCTTGGGCCAGCCATAAATTCAGGCAATGCAATTTTAATTTATGGCCCCGCTGGCAATGGTAAAACTACAGTCGCTGAAATCGTTGGCCAGATTTTCCAAAACGTCATCTACGTGCCTTATTGCGTGGAAATAGACGGCGAAATTATGAAAGTGTTCGATCCCACCGTACACAAAAAAGTGGAAAGTTCTGCTGAACCACAAGGCAACGGCAACTTGCGCCGTAGCCGCATTGATCCGCGCTGGGTAGCTTGCTATCGTCCCATGGTCATCACCGGTGGCGAATTAACGATTGAAATGCTCGATCTGAAATATAACTCAGTGGCAAAATTCTATGAGGCCCCGCTTCATATCAAAGCGCTGAATGGAACTTTTCTAATTGACGATTTTGGTCGCCAACGTGCCAAGCCCGAAGATATTTTGAACCGTTGGATTGTACCCTTGAACAGCCGTGTGGATTATCTCACCACGCACAGCGGCAAAAGCATTATGATCCCGTTTGATGAGATTGTGATCTTCTCAACCAATATGCACCCCAATGATTTGATGGACCCGGCCTTCCAACGCCGCATCAGCTATAAGCTTGAAACAACTGAACCAGCAGTGGAGCTGTTCTGCAAAGTGTTTGAAAACATGGCGGTGAAATCTGGCCTTGATTTGGCCTACGATACTTATAAGCAAGTGCTTGAAGGCATCAAAGAAGCCAACGCTCCGCTGGCCTATTTCCAGCCAAAATTCATCATCGAACAAGTTCTGGCGTCGTGTAAATTCGAGGGCGTGAGGCCTCAATTCACCAAAGACAACGTCAACGACGCGCTGGACAATTTGTTTATCAAAAAACCATCAAGCGAAATGTTTGGCGTTCAGCGCAGCTAAGACGAAATTTTCTTGTCGCGTAGGGGCGACGGGTTCACTTTCAAATGCACTGCACTTTGAAATTGGCTGTCGTCACCCTTGATTAACATGGGTGCGTTGTCTGCCACCGCATCCAGCATGGCCACCAGCCATTCACGATCAGACTTCGCAAAATCGCCCAGCACATGGGGCATCACCATGTTCTTGTCGCCCGGGTGGCCAATGCCCAAACGCACGCGCTTAAACTCTGGCGTAATGTGAGCGGCAATCGAACGAATGCCATTGTGTCCGGCAGCACCACCACCCAGTTTAACCCGAACTTTGCCGGGCTCTAAATCCAACTCATCATAAAACACAAAAACATGCTGAAGCGGAATGTTATGAAACCGAACAGCCTCGCCAACACTGCGGCCAGACTCGTTCATAAATGTCTGCGGTTTTAACAGTAGAACTTTTTGACCATTCATCGCGCCTTCAGACAATGCGCCTTGAAACTTCTTTTTCCACGGCGAAAACCCATGCGCAGCCGCCATCACATCAACGGCCATAAACCCCACATTATGCCGATTCGATTGATATTGCGTGCCCGGATTGCCCAAGCCTGCGAACAGATACATCAACAATGCCCTTAAATTTCAAAACTTAAATTCGGCTATAAGCGAAAGGGCGCTGGCCCGCAATCATGTCAAAAACGGTTCGCCATAAATTCCCCACAGTTCAGCCCACAATTGTGCTATCACAAGATCAAATTCAAATAGGGTTTAACATTATGAAAATTCGTTTTTTTGCTTTCGCAGGCTTGGCATTGTTGGGGATTTCGTCTCTTGCCCACGCCAATGACGACACACGCCTTTATTCAGAAGAGCCATGCCCAAAGGGTGAAGTTCGCGATATCGGCACATTGCGTTGCGACCCCATTGACCCACGGCAAGTGGTGGACAATCAGATTGTCATCTATGGCGATCAAACCTACGCAGAGCCTGTTTACACGCACCGCCGCCACCATAGGCATTGGAAGCACCAATACTGATAGCGATTAAGCGATTGCGTCTTGTTGGGGTTTCAGGCCAGCAACTTTGATCAAGATGGCCGCCAAAACGCCTAACACCACCATGCCCAGCGCCAGTGGAACGGGCGTGCCATTATACATCTGGCCCACGAATGCACCAATCGCTGCGCCCAAAACCATTTGCAAAACCCCTTGGGCCGAAGCGGCTGTACCCGCAACTTCGCCCAATGGCTCCATCGCCATGGCGCCAAAATTCGGCATGATCATGCTGAACGAGAAGAATGTAACGCAAGACAGTCCGAAGAAAGCCCACAACGGCAAAGCATTAAAATATCCAAATAAGAACATGATGGTAGAGGCAAGCACGAACGCGCCCAAAGCACGCGTGGATATAAACTTCATTCCATATTTGCTCACCCATTGAGAATTGGCAAATCCGCCCAAAGCGGAAACCGCACCGCCTGCGGCAAAAAATGCCGGAAACCACAAACCAACGCCATAAACGCCTGTGTAAATTTGCTGCGATGATGTGAGAAATCCAAACAAGCTGCCAAACAAAAGCGCTGTTGCCATAATATAGCCAAGCGCCACACGATTGGAAAATACAATGCCGAACCCTTCAATCATGGACATGAACCCCAAGGGCCGTCGTTCTTCCGGCTTTAAAGTTTCGGGCAGGCGCAGCCACACCCACAAAGTTACAATGGCGCAGAGGCCGGCCATGAACATGAACAGTCCACGCCAATCCAAAACCACCAATAAAAATTGCCCCAAGGCGGGCGCAAAAATCGGCGACAACATCAACACCATGAATACCAAAGACATGGTTTTGGCCATTTCATCGCCCACAAATAAATCGCGCACCAATGCCATGGCAATCACAGCAGACGCTGAAGCCCCTGCCCCTTGCAAAAAGCGCAATAAAACGAGCGAGTTGAAATCTGAAACCGCATAGGCGCTGAGCGCCGCAATAAAATACAAAACCAAGCCGACCAGCAAAGGCCTTCGTCTGCCGAAGCGATCAGACAACGGGCCAAACACCATTTGCAAAAGGCCAAAGCCAAGCATGTAAGCGGGGATAACCAACTGGCGCCGATTTGCATCAGGTTCGCCAAGAGCAGCACCAATTTGCTGCAAACCCGGCAACATAATATCAATCGCAAAAGCGTTGATGGCAATCAATGCCGCCACTAAGGCAATAAATTCAAATCGGCCCAAACGGCCGGCTAACTTTGCTGTTGACATGATTGCCTTTCAAACCGAGCGGAAGAAACCACCTCGGCCACGCAATGTATCATATGAATTTACAATATGGAATGTTCATCGGATCGGCATAAAAAAACGGGCCATCACTGGCCCGCTTTTCAAATGTGATGGAAGAAGAATTACTTCTTCTTGGCCGCAGGTGCCGCAGCTTTTGCGGGCGCAGCAGCAGCCTTGGCCGGAGCAGCAGCCTTGCCGCCTTTTGCAGGTGCAGCAGCCGCAGCAGCAACAGGCGCTTTTTGGTTTGATGCCGGAACTTCACCAGCAACAGGTGCGCCTTCAACAGCAACTTCTTCCTTCGATTGGGCAGAAATCGCACACAGTGTAACGTCATCGCGCGAGGCGGAAGTCACACGGTCTGGCAAGGTGATGCCCGAAAGATGTATGGAAGAATTCACCTGAATGCCTGTCAAATCAACAATGATTTCATCAGGGATAAAGTCGGCTGGGCAATACAGCGAAACCGAATGTGAAACCACGTTCAACACAGCGCCAGCTTTCAATGCAGGCGATGCATCTTGGTTTTTAAAGTGAACCGGAATGTTCACAGCGATACGTGCATCCTTGCCCAAGCGCAAAAAGTCCACATGCGTAATGCGGTCTTTCACGGGGTCAAATTGCACATCGCG
>JANXRO010000147.1 GCA_025356765.1 Hyphomicrobiales bacterium
CGTATCATCCGCGCGATCAGCGGACGAATGGGTGCAGGCGCTCCGGCAAAAAATTGGTATGGCCCTTTCCAAAAATTTTCATCACGCAGCCAACGAATATTCATTGATAGGAAATAAAAATGTTCTTCCAACATCCGTGCAATAGCCCAACCGTTGGCAAGTTTAGCATCATCATAACCACCAGTAAAATCAATGTGATATACTGTTTCAAGATGTTTTTGGATGAAGTGAGAATCAGCGATCAATTTTCCCCCGTCTTGCAAATAGGGCGCTTTGCCTTTTGGTGCTTTTCCAAAGTTCATTTTTGTAACTTCGAAAGGCAGCTCTGACATTTTCAGCAACACTAAAGCCTTAATACAAAATGGGCTGCCATCAGGCAAGCCGAAATGGGGACCGAAAACTGAAAGTTGTAACATAATGTTCCTCCGTTATTTTTAGGCTATACTGACATGCTGCTGACAACATGGTGTCAGCAGTGTTATGTTAAGAGAAAAAATGAGAAGAGCAGACCGCCTTTTAAAAGTCATCCAACTTTTGCGTCGCCACCGAAGGCCAGTGACAGGTCAGCACATGGCTGAAGAGCTGGAAGTTTCGCTGCGCACGCTTTATCGCGATATGGCTGATTTGATAACCGACGGCGTGCCCATTCGGGGCGAGGCGGGCGTGGGTTATGTGTTGGGCGAGGGCTATGACCTGCCACCCATGATGTTCAACGCTGATGAATTAGACGCGGTGATGTTGGGCCTAAGCTGGGTTGCAAGGCGTGGTGACCAAACCTTGCAGCGCGCTGCCGCAGACACAGTTGCAAAAATTGGAACGGTGTTGCCGCAACATTTGCGGGCTTATTTTTATGATGCCCCTTTGATAACCCCGCCCACATTTAACCAAACCAAGGAAAGCATAGATTTGGCCGCTATACGCAAAGCCATTCGCACTCAAGCCAAGGTTAAAATTGAATATCAGGACGAATTGCAAAAGCCTTCTTCGCGCGTGATTTGGCCGATTGCCATTTCATATTTTGATGCCCAACGATTGATCGTGGCGTGGTGCGAATTGCGCGTGGGTTTCAGGCATTTCAGATCTGATCGTGTTTTGGCAATGACGGTGCTGGAAGAAAAATATCGTGAGCCACGCTTAAAGCTTTTGGCCCAATGGAAAGACGATAGAAAGCGCGAGGCTTTATAAGCCGCGCGCCACTTTAGCCAACGCTGCCGGATAAAGCTTATGCTCTTCGATCAGAACGCGGGCGGCCAATGTTTCTGCCGTATCGCCGTTTAGAATTGGCACACGGGCTTGGGCGATGACGGGGCCATCATCCAATTCAGGCGTTACATAATGCACAGAACAGCCGGCTTCTTTATCACCCGCATCAATGGCGCGTTGGTGCGTGTGAAGGCCTTTGTAAAGCGGCAACAGGGAAGGGTGGATGTTGAGCATGCGGCCAGCCCAAGGGATTATCAACACAGTCGTCATAATCCGCATGAAGCCCGCGCATGCGATGATGTCGAGATTTTGCGTCTGCAAATAAGCGTTTAAGGCCGCATCGAATTCTTCACGTGTGGCATAATCCTTGTGGTTTACAACATGCGTTGCAATGCCTTCGCGCGTCGCAATTTTAAGCCCGCCAGCATCTTGCTTGTTTGAAACTACACTTACAATCTTCGCCGGATAATCCGCTATTTTTGCGGCCTGCACCAGCGCATACATGTTAGAGCCGCCACCCGAAATTAAAACGCCAACGCGTTTTTTCATTCCGATAAAGAACCTGAATAAGCCACTTGTGCTTCTTTGCCTTTGCGTTTGCGAAGCGTGCCCAGCACAACAACGGTTTCGCCTGCGCGTTTAAAGCCCGTGGCCACGGCTTTTGCATCTTTGGCTTTTACCACAACAATCATGCCAATGCCGCAATTGAACGTGCGCAACATTTCTGCTTCAGCAACGCCACCAGTTTTTTGCAACCATTGAAACACAGGCAAGAATGGCACTTGGGTCAAATCAATTTCTGCCACTGTAGCTTTTGGCAAAACGCGTGGGATATTTTCAGTAAAGCCACCGCCCGTGATATGGGCAAATGCTTTGATGCTCGAATGTTTTTTCAACATCTTCAGAATAGATTTCACGTAAATGCGTGTGGGAGTCAGCAAAGCTTGGGCAACTGTTTGGCCTTTTGCAAAAGGTGCTGCATCATTCAATTTCAATCCACTCACATCCACAATTTTACGAATGAGAGAATAGCCGTTGGAATGTGGGCCAGTTGAACCTAAGCCTAAAATAACATCGCCAGCCTTTACATCTTGAGCAGGCAAAATCTTTTTGCGTTCCACTGCACCCACCGCAAAACCAGCAAGGTCATAATCCCCACCATGATACATGCCGGGCATTTCTGCAGTTTCGCCGCCAACCAATGCACAGCCCGCTTGTTTGCAGCCATCTGCAATGCCTGCAATCACATCCCGCGCGGCTAAAATATCAAGTTTGCCCGTGGCATAATAATCCAAGAAGAATAATGGTTCAGCCCCTTGCACGACGAGATCATTGACCGACATGGCAACCAAATCGATGCCCACACCGCGATGCATTTTGGCATCAATGGCCAGCTTTAGTTTTGTGCCGACACCATCGTTGGCGGCCACCAAAACCGGGTCTTTAAACCCGCAGGCCTTCAAATCAAACAAACCACCAAAGCCGCCCAGCGATGGATTAGACCCCTTGCGGCGGGTTGATTTGGCCAGTGGCTTGATCAGTTCCACCAGATCATTACCAGCGGTAATATCCACACCTGCGTCTGCATAAGTGAGTGTGTTTGGAAGTGCTTGTTTAGGCTGTGCCATGCCGCTAGTTTGCCTTAAAAATGTGATATGCGTGTTCTCTAGATAGATTCTGAACCAGAATAAAGCCCAAAGAAATTGATGAATTTTTTCAAGTTAAATACTTTTGCAATGCTGCTTGTTTTTGGCCTTGGCCATGCTTTTGCTGCTGGCCCCGTTGAAACCAGCCCCTATGCTGTGCAGGGCGTTGAGATGGATGAAACTGATATAAGCGCCGCAGCTGCCAAAGAAAAAGCCTTGGTGGATGTGCAGATAAAAGCCTTGGCTGATTTGGGTGAGACATTGGGTGGTTCTGATGTTGCTGCTTCGTTTGCAAAGCTTGATGCAAAACAGGTGTTGCCGCTTTTAAAATCTTTATCGATCGAGCAAGAAATTATAAGCCCGGGCCGCTATCAGGGAAAATTCACCGTGCGGTTTTTGCCAGATAAATTAAAGCCATTGCTGGAAAACTTAGGCGTGAAATTGCCAGTCGAGCAGGGCCCCTCGATGTTGGTTATTCCAGTTTGGACTGTTGATGGCAAAACCGTTGTCTGGGATGATAATCCTTGGCGCAAAGCGTGGCTTGATCTGAACGCAGCACAAGCGCAAATCCCTTTAATTATTCCATTGGGCGACCAAGAAGACGCTTCAACCCTGTCGCCCCAAGAGGCCGCTGAAAACAATGCGGTGAAGCTTGAGGCCATTCGCAGGCGTTATGATGTGAAAACCATATTGGTGGCCTTTGCCGAACCCGTTGCCGGCGGCGGCGTTCATGCCAAGATGATTGGCACATCGCCGTTGGGCAAGATGACATTCGATAAAATCTATACGGCCGACACAGGTATGCTGAACGATTCCGCATCCTTGGGTGCACAACGCATCCACCAAGTGATGATTGAAAAATTCAAATCTGATATGGCGAAAATTATTGCCGCCAAAAATGCCGCCTCTGGGCCTTTGAGCATTGCTGTTGCAATTCCATTTAACGGCCCATCTGAATGGAATGGTTTGCGGGCGCGCATTCTTTCAACACCAGGCGTTTTGGGTGTGGATGTAACATCGCTTGATGCCCAAGGTGCGGCAGCGCAGGTTAAATATTCAGGCTCGGTTGATGATGTGGCAAATTCGCTGCAGGCAACGGGCCTTCGTTTGACACGAACAGGTGGTTTTTGGGTGATTAGTGCTTATTAAAAAGTGCATGCACGAAGCTTCGGGGGGCTGAAACGTGAATTCTACAATGAACATCCCAAATCTGATCACCATTGGCCGCATTCTGCTGGTGCCAGTGACAATCTGGTTTTTGATCTCGGGTGATTTTGTTGCTGCTTTCGGCGTGTTTCTGATTGCTGGCATAAGTGATGGTTTAGATGGCTGGCTTGCCAGGGCCACGGGCACGCAATCAGAGCTTGGCGCTTATTTAGACCCCATTGCCGATAAGGCCTTGCTGGTTTCAACCTATGCCACGCTGGGTGTTATAAAAATATTGCCAGCGTGGCTGGTAATCGCCGTTATCACCCGCGACATTTTGATTGTGGGTGGCGTTGTGTTGCTGCGCTTGATGGATAGACCCATTGAAGTGAAACCCTTGTTTATCAGCAAGGCCAACACGGTTTTGCAAATTGCCTTTGTGGTCTGTGTGCTGGGTTTGCTCAGCTTGGGCTGGCAGGCGGGGCTGTTCATGGCTTTGGCACCCTATGCTGTTTTAGCACTGACAGGTTTTTCGGGCTTGGGCTATATGATGGCGTGGCTTAAACTTATGAACGGACCAACAAACGCATGACAATATCAAAGCAGATAGGCTTTTGGTTGGCCGCACTTGTGCTGTTCATTTTATTTTTATGGTATCTGCAAGACATCATTCTGCCTTTCGTTGCCGGTTTCGTTTTGGCTTATTTTCTTGATCCGGTGGCCGATCGATTGGAAAAAATGGGCCTTCCGCGTATTGCTGCCACGGCGGTAATTCTGTTGGCGTTTTTGTTTGTGTTGGTAGCCACCGCCATTTTGGTGGTGCCCGTGTTTGCTGATACGGTTGTGAAACTTGGCGCAAACGTTCCGGCTTTGATGAAACAATTGGCTGTGACAGCAAACGACTTGGCACCACAAACATTGAAAGATTATTTGAACGACAGTGGTGCCGATATTCAGGGCAAGGTTACTGGCTTTGCAGGCACAGCAACGCTTTGGCTTGTGGGCCAGTTTTCAACATTGCTTTCAGGCGGCCGCGCGTTGATCAACACGGCATCCATCATGGTGATCACCCCCATTGTGGCGTTTTATCTTCTGGCGGATTGGGACCATCTTGTAGCCCAGATTGATGCGTGGCTTCCGCGTGACCATGTGGAAGATGTGCGCGCCATTGCACGCGATGTTGATCAATCAATGGCTGGCTATATTCGCGGCCAAGGCCTTGTGTGCATTATTCTTGCGCTGTTTTATGCGCTGGGCCTTTATCTGGTTGGATTGAAATCTGGTATTGCCATCGGAATGGCCACCGGGTTGATGACATTCATTCCCTATATCGGCGCGCTGTTGGGCGGGGCCACTGCGATTGGTGTTGGTCTCTTACAATTTTGGCCAAACAACGAAGTGCAAATTTTTGCTGTGATCGGTGTTTTTGTGGTCGGCCAGTTTATTGAGGGCAATTTTCTGTCTCCCAAATTGGTGGGTGGCTCAATCGGTTTGCACCCTGTGTGGTTGATGTTTGCCTTGTTCGCCTTCAGCTATATCTTCGGCATTATGGGGCTTTTGCTGGCTGTGCCCATGGCTGCCACAACGGCAGTGTTTGTGCGCCATGGGCTTGCCCGATATTTGCGCAGCAAGCTTTATACTGGCGTTGCAAAAGCCAAGCATGACTAAGCCACAACAGCTTTTGCTTGATCTGCCACACCGGGCATCATTGGCGCGTGATGACTTTTTAGTAACCGATGCCAATGCCGCGGCGGTGGCTTTGATAGACCAATGGCCCGATTGGCCCACTCACGGCGCAATTTTGGTGGGGCCAGAAGGTTCGGGCAAAAGCCATTTGGCGCAAGTATGGCAAAAGAAATCCAATGCAGAGATCGTTGAAACGGAAGCTTTGGCCACAGATCGATTGCAACATGGCAACCACGCCATGTGCGTTGAAAATCTTATGGCGGGAAAGTTTGATGAAACAGCGTTGTTTCATGCGCTTAACCTGGCGCGGCAAAATCAGGGATCCATTTTAATCACGGCGCGTGAATGGCCGCAGTACAATGCAATCAAATTACCAGATTTGGTGTCTCGTTTGCGGGCTTTGCCAGCCGTTAATATTCTGCCGCCTGATGACCAATTGTTGCGCGGGGTGTTGGTGAAATTATTCGCTGATCGCCAAATCAATGTGGATGAAGCTTTGATCAGCTATCTTATTTTGCGCATGCCGCGTTCATTGGCAGCGGCGCGGCAATTGGTGGATGTGATCGACACACAAGCCCTTGTTGAAAAGGCCGAAGTGACACGACCATTTGTGGCCCATGTGTTAACAGATTTCCTTGGGCCAGATTTATTTACGACAGATTGAAGAAGGTTTCACGCAATTGTCAAAATCAGATAATACCAAAGCGCACATGAGTGAAAACACAGCATTGCTAAACAACCCAGACCGCTTTTTTAACCGTGAGCTTTCATGGCTTGAATTTAACATGCGGGTTTTGGAAGAAGCGCGAAACCCGGCCCACCCTTTGATGGAGCGGTTAAGATTTTTGTCGATATCTGGCAACAATCTTGATGAGTTTTTCATGGTGCGCGTGGCGGGCCTAGTCGGCCAAATGCGTGAGCAGGTGGTTGAACTCAGTCAAGATGGTTTAACCCCTGCCGAACAGTTGGAGCTTATCCGCAAACGCGCGCAAGACTTAATGGCTGAACAAGATCGCCGTTGGTTGCAATTGAAAGACGAATTGAACGCCGCGGGCGTTATGATCGTTGGAGCCAAAGATCTAACATCTGCCGAGCGCGAATGGCTTGACCTGCGGTTTCTTGAGCAAATTTTACCTATTGTAACGCCCATCGCTATTGATCCGGCCCACCCGTTTCCGTTTATATTGAACCGCGGCTTCGTGATGGCAGTTGAACTTAAACGCCGTAGCGATGCCAACACCATGCGAGCATTGTTGCCAATTCCGTCGCTGCTGGAACGCTTCATCCGCTTGCCGGGCGAAACTGTGCGTTTCATCATGCTTGAAAAAATGTTGGCCATGTTTTTGCCGCGCTTGTTTCCCGGTTATGATGTTGAAGGCATTGGCCTGTTCCGCATCATTCGAGACAGCGATTTGGAAATTGAAGAAGAAGCCGAAGATTTGGTGCGCGTGTTTGAAAGCGCCTTGAAACGCCGCCGCCGCGGCATTGTTATTCGCATGGAAGTTGATTCTAAATGCCCACTGCCGTTACGGAACTTCATGGCGGCTGAACTTGATGTTTCGGGTGATGTGACAATTATGACAGAAGGCTTGGTTGGCTTTGCCGATACTGAGCAATTGATTTTGGATGAGCGGCCAGACCTTAGGTTCACACCTTATGTGCCGCGCTATCCGGAACGGGTGCGCGACCATGGCGGCGATATCTTTGCGGCTATTCGCCAAAAAGATTTTGTGGTGCATCATCCCTATGAATCGTTCGATGTGGTTGTGCAATTCATCCGCCAAGCGGCAAATGATCCTGATGTCGTCGCAATCAAGCAAACGCTTTATCGCACATCACGCAATTCACCCATCGTTGCCGCCTTGGCAAAAGCCGCAGAAGCTGGAAAATCTGTTATCGCCTTGGTGGAATTAAAGGCTCGCTTTGATGAAGAAGCCAACATTCAATGGGCCCGCGATTTAGAGCGGGCAGGGGTGCAAGTGGTTTTTGGATTCATCGAACTTAAAACCCACGCAAAGGTTTCCATGGTGGTGCGCCGCGAGGCTGGCACCATGCGATCTTATGTGCATTTTGGCACAGGCAATTATCATCCCATCACTGCCAAAATTTATACCGATCTTTCATTCTTCACCTGTGATCCGGCTTTAACCCGCGACGCTGCACGCATTTTCAATTTCATCTCTGGCTATGCGCAACCCGAAGACCTTGAAAAAATTTCTCTCTCCCCCATCAATCTGAAAGACAGGTTGCTGCAAAATATTGAAGAAGAAATTGAACATGTAAAAGGCGGCCGCAAAGGCCAAATTTGGGCTAAGCTGAATTCATTGGTGGATGCTGAAATTATTGATAGCCTTTATGCTGCAAGCAATGCCGGCGTGCAGATTGATCTGATCATACGTGGCATAAGTTGTTTGAAACCGGGGTTGAAAGGGCTTTCAGAAAACATTCGTGTGAAAAGCATCATTGGCCGCTTTCTTGAACATTCGCGCATTGTGTGTTTTGGCGCGGGCCATGGCCTGCCCAGCAACAAGGCGAAAGTTTATATCGGTTCAGCTGATTGGATGCCGCGCAACCTGCATCGCCGTGTGGAAACTTTGATCCCCATTGAAAACCCCACTGTTCACGAACAGATTTTGGAACAGATCATGGTGGCCAACTTGCGTGACAATCAACAAAGCTGGACCTTGCAGGCTGACGGCAGCTCGGTTCGTGTCGAACGTGGCGCAAATGAAGCGGTTTTCAACGCTCACCAATTCTTTATGGAAAACCCATCTCTCTCTGGACGCGGCAGTGCACTTACTGGCAATATGGAGTTCAAGGAAAAGAAAAAGGCGTCTCGTAAAAAGTGAGTTGGCATTCAGGCTTTCGAACCGAACATCCAACCTATCGGCCCGTTGCGGTTGTCGATATTGGTTCCAATTCCGTGCGCCTTGTTGTGTATGATGGATTGCGCCGTTCGCCAGCCCCCATATTCAACGAAAAAATTCTCTGTGGCTTGGGTAAGGGCGTTGCCATCACCGGCCGTTTGAATGGGCCAGCAATCGAACGGGCATTATCGGCCCTGCGGCGTTTTAAAACCTTGGTCAAACAAATTGGCGTGAAGCAAGTTTTTGCCGTGGCCACGGCTGCGGCACGCGAAGCTGAAAACGGCGAAGAGTTTATCGAACAGGCCGAACGCGCATTGGGCGCAGGCATTCGCGTTTTAACCGGCAAGGAAGAAGCACGCTTCGCCGCCCTTGGCGTTTTATCGGGCACGCCTGAAGCTGATGGTTTGGCGGGCGATTTGGGCGGCGGCTCGCTTGAATTGATCGACATAAAAAATGGCAAGTTGAATGATGGCATAACTTTGCCCATTGGCCCGCTGAGACTGATCGATTTGTCGGGTGGCAACATGGATCGCGCGCAAAAAATTGTTGACGATTATTTGGTCAAGGCACCAATTTTAAAACAACTTGCTGGCCGAACCTTTTATGCGGTGGGTGGTGCTTGGCGCAATTTGGCCCGCATTCACATGGCGCAATTGGATTATCCGCTTCACGTTTTGCATCATTATCAGATGAGCCGCACGCAGGCCGAGGGCATATCAGAATTGATGGCGGGCCTCACACCCACATCGCTGAAAGATGTGAAAGACATGTCGAAAGCGCGTGTGGACACGTTGCCTTATGGTGCCATGGTTTTGGATCGGCTGATGCATTTTGGCCTAGCCAAAGACGTTGTCATTTCAGTTTATGGAGTGCGCGAAGGCTTGCTCTATTCAAAATTACCACGCAAAAAAATGTCGGCCGATGCGCTGCTTTCATCGTGTTGGGATTTTGCAAGGCGTTATGCCCGTTCCCCCGCGCATGAACTGGAACTGTGCGATTGGACAGACCAACTTTTTGGCAAAGGCAAGATTGAAGAAAACGACGAGGAAAAGCGGCTGCGTTATGCTGCTTGTTTGTTGGCCGATATTGGCTGGCGCGCTCACCCAGATTATCGTGCTGATCGTTCATTGGGTATGATTTCGCAGGCGGCTTTTGTAGGCGTTGATCACCCCGGTCGCGTGTTTTTGGCGCTGACGGTGTTTTATCGTTATGACGGCGATGGCATGGCCGATGGCCTAACGCGCCTTCTCGATCAACACCACATTGAACGGGCTCATTTGATCAGCTCCATGTTCAAGCTTGCCTATGTTCTTTCGGCCGCCATGCCCGGGCATTTGTCAAAAATTGGTTTAAAAATAGGCCCAAACAAAACATTGATCTTAACCTTACCTGGCAAGCTGAAAGATTTGATGGGCGAACGCGTTGAAAAGCGCTTGGCAGAGTTGGCATTTGAGCTGGATTGTGCGCCCAAAGTTGTTTTGGGTTGAAAGTCATAAACCCGTCATAAGCATTAACTAATTTTCATCTCACCCTCAAAGGAAGATGAAACATGAAACTGAAAACCCTTTTAATTTCAAACGTTGCAGCACTTTCAGTGTGCGCAAGTGCTTATGCACAAGATGCCCTGCCACAAGCGGCTGACCCTTATTTCAAAAGCGCTGCGTCCCAGTTGGCAGCCCGCGCCGCCTTGGTTCCAAACACCGGCAAAGCCAAGAATATCATTTTAATGATTGGTGACGGCATGGGCATTCCTATGATCACAGCCAGCCGCATTCGTGGCGGCGAAGTTTTGGGTAAGGACGGTGTTTCCAACAAGCTTGCGTTTGAAACTTTGCCTTATGCAGCACTTTCTCGCACCTATAGCGCTGATGCGCAGGTGACTGACTCAGCTCCCTCCGCCACCGCAATGACGGCAGGGATTAAAACCCGCAATGATATTCTGGGCCTCAATTCCAATGCCAAGTTGAAAGATTGTGCCAGCGCCAAGGGCAATGAAGTGCTGACAATTTTTGAACAGGCTGAAAAAGCAGGCAAGGCCACGGGTGCCATCACCACAACACGCATCACCCACGCCACGCCCGCGGCAGCTTATGCCCACACGCCCAATCGCGATTGGGAAAATGACGCGCAATTGGGTGATGCCGCCAAGCTTGGCTGTAAAGACATAGCCGACCAATTGATCAACTGGCCATTTGGCGATGGCATGGAAGTGGCCATGGGCGGCGGGCGCAGCAATTTTCTGCCTCTTGAAGTTGCTGATTATGAAGACGAAGGCAAAACTGGTGAACGCAAAGACAAACGCGACTTAACCAAAGAGTGGATCGCCAAAGGCAACAACCATGTGGTGGTTTATGACAAAGCCCAATTTGACGCGATTGACTTGAAATCTGGCCCCAAAATTTTGGGTCTGTTTCAACGTTCACACATGAATTATGAGGCAGATCGCGCCAAAGATAAAAAAGGCGAACCTTCCCTTTCAGACATGACCAAAACCGCCGTGGCTCGCTTGCAACAAAGCCCCAACGGCTATGTGTTGATGATTGAAGGCGGCCGTATTGACCACGCTGAACATGAAGGTAATGCTGCCCGCGCTATTGAGGAAACATTAGAATTTGATAAGGCCGTGCAAACAGTTCTGGCTATGACCAGTGCGGAAGACACGCTTGTGGTGGTGACAGCTGATCACAGCCACACCATGACGATTGCTGGTTATCCGCGCCGTGAAAACCCAATTCTGGGACAAGTTGTAGGCGTTGATGGCAAGAAAACTTTGGCAGGCGATGGCAAGCCATATACCACTTTAAATTTTGCCAACGGCCCCGGTGGCTTGTTCCCAGCTTTGGGAAAAGATCAGACTGCGGTCAATGCTCTGCCTGCGGGTGTCAGGCCCGATATGTCTGATGTGGACACTGAATCAGTTGATTATATTCAACAGGCCGGCATTCCCATGGCATCCGAAACCCACGGCGGCGAAGATGTTGCAATCTATGCATCGGGCCCACAGGCCTATCTTTTTGGTGGCACGGTGGATGAACAATATATCTATCATGTGATGGCAAAGGCCGCTGGCCTCGACAAGTAAATCCCATGCGACGGCTCTTAAATTGAGAAGTTTAAGAGCCGTTGTTTTCTATCTTGCAAACACAAAAGCCTTGCCGCCTTGCATACCAATGCCGGCTTTGCCGTGTTTAATATCAAGCGCAAGCTTGCCAAACTTTTCAAATCGCCAGCCTTGCAGCAGGGCAATATCAGCGTTGTCGTCAATGGCAAGTTGATCAATATCGGCACTGGAAGCCAAAAGCTTTGGCGCAATGCCTTCGCTTTCACACACAACTTTCAAGGCAAGTTTTAAAACTTCTGCGGCGGCTTGCGCAGAGGATGACATTTCGTCTGCCCGGCCTTTGCCTTCAGGAATAGTTTTTGGGTCGCGTGCCAAACCTTCAGCCACTGCTTTCAGCAAGCTAGAACCCATTGCAGAATTGCCAGTGCCTTTGGAAACCAGGCGCAAATCATTCACATCTTGCGGGGTGCGCGGCATTTGAATGGCAATTTCAGCCACTGCTTCATCTTTCAAAATGCGTCCGCGCGGCACGTTTTTAGATTGAGCTTCGCGTTCACGCCACGCCGCAACAGACATTAAAACCGCCTGCTGCTTTTTGTTTTGAATGCGCGCTTTAATGCGCTTCCAGCTTTGTTCAGGTTCAACTTTATAAGTCGCCGGATCAACCAGTGAAGCCAGTTCCGTTTCCAACCATTTTTCACGGCCATTGGCGGCAATCAATTCAGAAAGCTTTTCATGCACCACACGAAGATGCGTCACATCTGAAAGCGCATAGGTTTGTTGTTTATGAGTAAGAGGCCTGCGAGACCAATCTGTAAATTGCGAAGATTTATCAATGGCCGCGCCAACAAGTTTGCGCACAATGGCTTCATACCCAACCTGATCACCGAAGGCGCAAACCATGGCGGCAATTTGCGTATCCATCACCGGGCGGGGCAGGGTGCCCGTTAACAAATAAAGAATTTCAAAATCTTGCTTTGCCGCATGAAAAACTTTCAAAACATTTTCATCGGCCATGAGGTCGAAGAAAGGCTTGAGATCAAGGCCTTCAGCCAGCGGGTCCACCAACGCCGCCACATCTTTTCCGGCGACCTGGATTAAACACAGTTTCGGATAATAGGTTGTTTCACGCAAAAACTCTGTATCAACCGCAACGAACTTTTCTTGCGCCCAAGTGGCGCAATGTTTGGCAAGGTCTTCAGTTGTTGTAATGGTGTGAACGGCAGCGCCAGCAAGAGGTGTATTCAACATCAGTTAGGCAGCCTTACCAAAAACGCGATTGAAAATCGTTTGCACATGCTTGGTGTGATAACCCAAGTCAAACAGCGCTTCAATTTCTTGGGGTGAAAGTTGAGCAGCCACTTCAGCATCCGCCTTCAATAGGTCAATGAACTGCCCTTCACCGCGCCACACGGGCATGGCGCAACGCTGCACAGCGGAATAAGATTCCTCGCGGCTCATGCCCTTTTGGGTCAACGCCAACATCACACGCTGCGAATGCACCAGCCCGCCAAGCTTGTTGAGATTGCGCATCATGTTTTCTGGATAAACCAAAAGCTTTTCCATGACACCAGCAAGACGCTTGATCGCAAAATCCAAATGCGCCGTCGCATCGGGCCCAATGCCGCGTTCAACCGATGAATGCGAAATATCGCGCTCATGCCAAAGCACAACATTTTCCATGGCAGGGGTTACGGCAGAGCGCACCAAACGGGCGAGGCCAGAGAGGTTTTCTGTAAGCACCGGGTTGCGCTTGTGCGGCATGGCTGAAGAACCTTTTTGGCCGGGCGAGAAATATTCCTCAACTTCCAAAACTTCGGTGCGTTGCAAATGCCGAATTTCGGTAGCCAAGCGTTCAACTGAACTGGCGATGACTCCCAGCGTAGCAAAATACATGGCGTGGCGATCACGCGGAATCACTTGGGTGGAAATTGGTTCAACCGCAAGGCCCATTTTCTGGGCTACATAGCCTTCCACTGATGGATCGATATTGGCAAAGGTGCCAACAGCGCCAGAAATGGCGCAAGTTGCTACGTCTTCCCGTGCGGCGATCAAACGCTTTTTAGCGCGTTCAAATTCGGCATAGGCAAAAGCTAACTTCAAGCCAAAGGTAATGGGTTCGGCGTGAATGCCGTGGCTGCGGCCGATGCACACTGTGTTTTGATGTTCCATCGCGCGCCTTTTCAGAACACCTAAAAGTTCATCCAAATCAGCTAACAAAATATCAGCAGCACGCACCAATTGAATATTAAAACACGTGTCCAGCACGTCCGACGATGTCATGCCCTGATGAACAAACCGCGCTTCTGGCCCCACAATTTCAGAAAGATGAGTTAAAAACGCAATCACATCATGTTTAACTTCGGCTTCAATGGCATCAATGCGGGCCACATCAAATTCAGCGTCTTTGCCCTTGGCCCAAATTTTGGCGGCAGCTTCTGGTGGCACAATGCCAAGCTTTGCCATTTGATCAGCCGCATGGGCCTCAATTTCAAACCAGATTTTAAAGCGAGTCTCTGGTGCCCATATTTGAGCCATTTCTTGACGGGTATAACGCGGGATCATGCAGCAGCCTTTAAAGATGAACTGGGCTTCATCTAACAAATTGGCCTGCGGCTTACCAGTTTTTTAAAAAGCCTTGAAAGTGACGATGGTGAACGTATCGCGTATGCCGGCAATGGTTTGCACTTTTTGGGCGATGAAATGGCCAATATCTTCACCATCGCCTAAGTAGAATTTCACCAACAAATCATATTCACCAGCCGTTGAAAATATCTCTGAGGCAATTTCCGAATCTGCAATCGCATTGGCCACTGAATAGGCCTTGCCCAATTCACATTTTATCTGCACAAAAAAAGCACGCATCGGTTCAACCTCTAATTTTCGGGCACAATAGCTTGGTATGTTCCGTCATGCCATGCAAACCACGTGAAATTGAGGTTTTTTACATCGCCCTGGGCATCAAATTGCAGCGGCCCAAGGGCAGTGTTAACGCTTTGACCCTGTTTCAACAAGTCGCTGATGGCTAAACCTGAGTGCGGGCCTTTGGCCTTTGCTGCTGCTACAAAAAGTTCGGTTGCCGCATAGCTAGGCAAGGTTGCGCCATCAGCAGTTTGGCCAGCAAGTTTCAATGCCGCAATCACCGCGTGGGAAGCAGCATCGCGTTGCGGGTCTGGCGCAAAGCTTGCCATGGTGTTCTCACCCGCTGGGCCTGCCGCTTCCCAATATTGATCAGCCAACAGCGCGTCACTGCCATAGAACTTCAAGGCCAAGCCTGCTTGGGTGGCCCCGGCAACAATGTGGCCAGCATCGCTTGGGTTCATTGCAAAAAATATGGTGGATATTTGCTGGGCTTTGATTTTGTTGAGAAGCGTTGAAAAATCTTTCGCATCAGGTTCTATGCTGGCAACTAAGCTGGGCGGCTTGCCATAGGCTTCAACAAACTGCGTGGTGATTGCTTTGTTGTTTGGACTTCCATCATTCAGAACGGCAACATTCGCATCGGCCCGTTTTTGCAAAATGCGCTTGGCTGCAAATGCACCCTGCATATCATCACGCACGGCAAGGCGAACAACATTGCCAAGGCCTGATGTTGTCAGCGCAGGCAAACTGGCCGCAGGTGAAATCATGCTGATCTGGGCCTTGGCATAAAGCTTTGCGGCATTGAGCGATGGATAAGAGCAAAAATGACCAATCACCACGTCAACGCTTTGGTTGATTAAGGTCTGCGCCGCATCTTCGGCTTTGCGATTGTCGCACTGATCATCTGCGCTGATGATAGAAAGATTTTCACCATTGATGCCGCCCGTGGCGTTGGCTGCGTCAACAGCTGCTTTTACACCGTTCAACATTTGTGTGCCAAAGCTTTGGTATTGTCCGGAAAACGGGCCTGCCACGCCAATCACAATATCTGCGCGGGCAGGCAAGACCGTAAAAAGCAAACTCGCCGTAAAACACGCGAGAATGAAAGTCGGAATATTTATGGCTTTGGTGAAACGCAATGTCATCGCCCCAAAAAAAGAACCCGTGCGAAGTTAATCGCACGGGCTCTCATCAAACAAGATAAATCTTAGTT
>JANXRO010000349.1 GCA_025356765.1 Hyphomicrobiales bacterium
AGAAGCGTTCCAATTTCGGCAACATAAGTTGAACGTGCAACACCCATCAACCACACCATGTCGATAGCCACAAACAGAACAACAATAATAATATAGCTTACTAAAAATTTGCTCATCGCGCTGGCCCTTCATACAAGTTTGAAAACGGTTGATCTGGTTGTGGTGGCGTTGGTTGGATTTTCAATCCCTTGCGCCACAGTTTAAATGCTTCCCAATGAATGCCAAACAAGACCTGCAATGGCAAAAGCGGCATACGTAGAAATGCCTTGAATAGGTTCCAATCAGTCAACGGCGTTTGTTGTCCGTTGATCCAGGTGTTCAATGTCAAACAGTCTTGGGTAAAAAGCTGAACCGCCAAATGTAGTTTTTCTTCAGGCACCGGTGCTTTAAAATGATAATAGCCTTCAACAGTGTTGAACGGCGAAACATGCAGCCGTTTTTTCGTCTCGTCATTCAGTTCATCAGCCCGAACAACATAAGAATGGGAATGGCCAAATGTGTTGTTCACATCAAAAACCAAACACTTCAATTTATCTTGTGTGTCAAAACAATAATAGCTGGTGATGGGGTTGAACACGCGCCCAAAAAGAGCAGGCATGCAGAGCATAAAAATTTTATCGACAGCACCAACGCCAACAGTGTTTTCCGCCAAGGCGCGAACATGCTGAGCCAACGGCATGTTATCCTTCGTCTTCCACTTTTTGTCAGTAATACCGAACACATTAAAACGATTATAGCTGAACAGGCGCAAATTCATTTTGCCCAAGTGTTCAACATCAAGCCAAAGATAAAACACATTCATGCGCAGCCTATGCAGAATGGGTTTGGTGCGCACATGCACCACCTCACACTGATAGAGCGATGATGGCGTGATCATTCCGCGGCCTCATGCGAAACATTGTTTTGCGGCATGATCAGTCGGTCATTTGCGCAAGGCACAGACCACGGGCGTAACAGTCCGCCAAGTTCTTCGGCAACAGCCAAGCCTGCCTGCAAACCATCCTCATGGAAGCCCGAACCAAAATAGGCCCCACAAAACCAAAGCCGATCTTGGCCCTGCAAGTCCCACAACTCGCGCTGTGCCCCGGTGGTGGTCGTCGTAAACTTTGGATGCCTAAATGTGGCTGAATATAAAATGTCTTGCGGCAATTCCTTGCCGTCATTGACCAGAGATACAAATATATTTTGCTTTGTATCCAACGGTTGCAGGTCATTCATCCAATAGGTCAATGACCCCTTGGTGTTGGCCGCAACATAATTCCAACTTGACCAATGCCGCTTGGCCTTTGGCATGAAGTGCTGATCCCGATGAACATGAATGGGATTGTTAGTATATTCAAATGCGCCAAGAATATCCATTTCGTCTGTGCTTGGTTTGTCGATCAAAGACAGCGCCACGTCTGCATGCGTAGCCAAAACAGCATGATCAAAATTTTCGATCTCGCCATTTTGCAATACCAAAGACACACCGTAATTCTGGCGGATAACAGCACGCACACCCATATTCACAAGAGCATTGAAAGTGCCATCGGTCACCAGTTTATCAACGTAGGTTTTCGAACCACCGCGGACGGTGCGCCATTGCGGCCTGTCTGAATAATTCAACAATCCATGGTTCTTGAAGAATTGTAGAAATGACTTGGCCGGATAATCCAACATCGATTGCGGATCAGACGACCAGATAGCACCAGCCACCGGCAGCAAATGAAGATCGACAAAATCTTTTGAGAACCCCTCTGCCTGCATAAAGCCCGCCAGAGTCAAACTCTCATCAACATCCGAAAAATCAACTTTGGCCAGGCGCAAGAACTTCGCCATGCCTTGCATCATCCGCCAATGCGCGGCTGATTTGAGATTGCTGATGCTACCCACAAAATTAAACGGGCCTGAACCCGAATATTCATATCCGCCCGCTTTTAATGAAACAGCAAATCCCATTTTCGATGGCGCAGTTTCAACGCCCAAATGCGAAAACAGCGCGCTGAGGTTTGGATAGGTCTTGTCGTTATAAACGATAAAGCCACAATCAACCGAAACTGTGTCGCCCAAATCCAAGCTCAACGTGCGCGCATGGCCACCGAGATAGGGCCCAGACTCAAACAGCGTCACGTCATGGCCCTTGGATAATAACCAAGCTGCCGAAAGTCCCGACACGCCTGATCCCACAACCGCAATTTTTAAACGCTTCATCCGCTTTCAATCCCTAGTTGGAATCTTTACGGATAAAGCGCATTCTTGGTTCAGTATTACCAGCTGCCAATGTTGGGCATGCTTGCCCAAGGTTCTTGCACCGGCAGGTAACCATTGTCTTTTTGCAAAACTTCGATCGATATTCCGTCAGGTGTTTTGATGAAAGCCATGCGTCCTTCGCGTGGCGGGCGATTGATTGTCACGCCATGCTTCATCAAGCCTTCGCAATATTCATAAATGTTGTCGACTTGATAAGCCAAGTGACCAAAGCTGCGGCCACCGGTATAAGTTTCAGGGTCCCAGTTGTAGGTAAGTTCGACCGGCACTTCCGGGTTTTCAGGGCAAGCCACAAACACTAACGTGAAGCGACCCTTCTCAGAAACCGTGCGATGTGTTTCTACAAATCCTAAAATGCGGGTAAAAAAATCCAGCGATTTATCCAAATCGGTAACGCGGATCATAGTGTGAAGATATTTCATGTTTGCTTTCCTTATCGTTTTAACACACCCCACGAATCGCAAATTGTCAAATTTCATTTGTTTGCAGTGTGCTGCATTCATTGTTGCTTTGTTGCTTGTGTCCCTAAGTCTATGTCTGGTGGCTGCAACAGTGCGCCGCACAAAACTTCCAAACCTATGATTCATCCATATAAAATGCTTTTCTAAGTGGAGGCTTGTAAACTTGATGTGCAAAACTTGCGAAGATTCTGCTTCGTTGCAAATAAGCCACTGTACAAAGTGTTAAGATTTGAGCAATTTGTAGCTTCGATTGCGTCGGGGAGGCCCTGGCGCTGGGGAATGGGTTGGGTAAGTAAATGTCTGAAGCGGCGGCAAGAGCAACAGGTGCTGATCAAACAGTATCGCAGAGCGAGAACGAACACGGCGTCACAATCATCCGTGTTGATGGTTTGGTAAAATGGTTTGATATTGGTCGGGGTTATGGTTTTGTTATTCCCGATAACGGTCTGCCAGATATTTTGCTTCATCTCAGCTGCCTTAAACGCGATGGGTTTGATGCGCCTCTTGAAGGTTCGCGCGTGGCCTGTGAAGTTGTGGCCCGCCAAAAAGGTTTCCAATGTTTGCGTGTTTTGAGTGTTGATCATTCAACTGCAATTCACCCTGTTGAACGTAAAGCAAAAACTCACAACCCAGTAAGTGCAACAACCGGTTGGGTGCGCGCCAAAGTGAAATGGTTTAATCGCACCCGTGGTTTTGGTTTTGTGAGCGAAGGCGAAGGCCTTGGCGATATTTTTGTGCACATGGAAATTTTGCGCAAAACCGGTATTGCTGAATTAATCCCTGAGACTTGGATCTATGTAAAATATGGTGACAGCAACCGCGGCAAGATGGCGGCTGAAGTGCGCAACAGCTTGGACAATGGAATAGCCCACACCAACTAAAGGCCTATACCTCTTAATTAATATGCGTTCGTGAGTGATTGAGTGATGAGAAAAATTCTTCTTGCCCTTGTGGCTTTGCTCTTTGCTGGCGCTGTTCATGCGCAGGAAATGATGCGGGTGGAGCCTCTCACAATCGTCACGCAATCCACATCTGCCATGTTCAGCGCTGAAATTGCCGATACAGATGCCTTGCGCGAACGTGGCCTTATGTTTCGCCAGCGCATGCCACAAGACCAAGCTATGTTGTTTGACTTTGGCGAACCAAAGCCAGCGGCAATGTGGATGAAAAATACCTACATGTCGCTTGATATGGTGTTTGTGCGGCAAGACGGAAGCATTGCCGCCATTGCCGAAAACACCGTACCCAAATCGCTTGATACAATCAGCGTGCAAGAACCTGTTCGCGGCGTCATTGAACTTGCGGCCGGAACTGCAAAGCGTGTTGGCATTCGCAAAGGTGATAAAGTTTTAAATGCGATTTTTAAAACAACGCTGAACTAGTGAGCTTCGGCTATACTCCAATCAACCCTTTCATGGGCACGATCAATCCTGAATCCGGAAAAACATCTTTGCTCAACGCTTCGTTGCTCAGGCCGAATTGGTCGCCAAGCAAACCCTTAAGAACTGCGCGAAGATCAGTCGTGGGTTTTAAATCTCGGCCCTGATAAAGGGCAGCGTTTTTAAGCCCCGGCCAATCCGCAATAACGCGCCCGCCTTTAATGGCACCACCCGCCAAGAATGCCAATGTGCCTGTGCCATGATCAGTGCCATCTGTACCGTTCACGTTAACTGTTCGGCCAAATTCAGTCATCACAACAATTGCAGTTTGCGCCCAAGCGGCACCCAAGCCCGTTTCAAATTCAGCAATTGCCCCATCAAGCCCAGTTAGAAGATTGAACAAGCGGCCCTTGGCACCGCCTTCATTTTCATGCGTGTCCCACCCATCAAAAGCCATTGCGGCAATGCGCGGGCCATCATCTGCCGCCATTAATTTTGCAGCGCCTCTGGCTTGGGCCACCATATCGCCGCCTTGATTAACTTTGCCCATGGAAACATCCATTGCTTGGCCGCTCACCAGCATTTGCGTTTTGATAGACTCGGAAAACAGCTTTGCTAATTTCACATCGGTATGTTGATAAAGGTCGAGCAGGCGCTGATTAATATCTTGCGTTGGCCCGGGAAGATTAACGGGTGCCCAGCCCAAGGTTTCAGCAGGCCCACGAATGATAAGCGGTGCTACGGCACCCACAGCCAAACTAGGATTGCTGGCGACGCGGCTGCCGTTTGGAATGGCACTGATTGCGCGGTTAAGCCAGCCCGATGACACATTGCCGGGCCCTGCAAAACCACTCTCCAAAACATCTTGCCCGTCAAAATGCGAGCGTTCCCGATAACCTGTGGCGACGGCATGAACCACAGCGGCTTGGCCAGATTTATAAAGCCTGGAAAAATTTGTCATCGCTGGGTTGAGCGCAAAAAATGAATCAAGCGCAAGGCCGGCGTTCTCGCCTGAAAAGCCCAGCGCCAAGTCGCCATGCAGGCCTGCATAGTCAGGGTCGCCCACGGGGGCCACTGCCGATAATCCATCCATGGCGCCGCGCAAGATAATGGCAATTAATCGCGGGTCGCGCCCATCAGCCGCGCGGGCAAATTTTGGAATAAAGGCTGAAGCCACAAGGCTGCCGCTAAGGCCCAACATTTTACGGCGTGACAGAGTTGCAATTTCACAAAGCGACATGATGTTTCTCCTAACGGCGTTGAAATTCGGGTGACATGAAAAGCAATGCCAAGCCCTGTTGGCGAGATTCGGCGCGGGCTACGGTTTGTTGGGTGTCATGGGAAACGCCGTTGCCCAAAAGGGCCTGCAACAAATCTGATGGGCTATCCTGCATTTGCGCTTGCCGCACCAACAGCGTTGCATAAGCAAGCCTGACTTTTAATCCTTCAGGCGATGCCCAAACATCATTGGTGTCTCCAAAACCATTGGGGCCGGGCGGTTGCCAGGTGGGCTGGCCAAGCTCTTTCAATGCTCTCAACATTTGTTGTGGCTTTGTAGGTTCAAACCCAAGGCCACGACTGACAGAGACCAGATATTCGAGAGGGCTTTTCAGTTTATCAACTGGCGTGGACCATGCCAAATCATCATCCAAAAGGGTGTTCGCCAAAGCCTTCAAATCACCCCTGGTTTTGGTGAAATTTCGGCTCAGATTATCAACCAACTCAGGCGGCGGAACATCGGCCACAAAATGCCGCGCAACTTTAAATGCAATGTGTTTTGCCGTGGCGGGGTGAATGGCCAAATCTGCCAAAACTGCCTTGCCTTGCGCAATATCATTTTGCCGATAAGATTTTCCCATAATTGTTTGAGCACCAGGCTGGTGGCGGTTTGGCTCGAAATAAAACACACCGGGTTCTTGTTTGTTGTTATTGGCTCCAGCGAACGTCCACCCCGTAATCACACGCGCAAAGGCCGTCACATCTGCTTGCGTATAGCCAGAGCCCACGCCCAATGTGTGAAGCTCCATAATCTCACGCGCCAAGTTTTCATTAAGGCCTTTGGAGCGCTTCAATCCAGCACGGGAATCAGGGCCGATTGAATCTCGGTTATCCAGATAAGCCAACATGGTGGGGTGTGTTTCAACCGCAAACAGAATATCGCCAAACGAGCCCAATACATGGGGCCTTATGGCTTCACGTTCAAAACTGCCGGCTGTTGCGCGCACCAAACCAGATTTTGCGACAGATACGCTAAAATGATTGGACCAAAACCAAACCCAACGCTCTAAAAACCCTGCGGGTGCTTCATATGCCTTTAAAATTCGCGCTTCCACTTCATTCAGAAGCGCCTCGCGCTGCACCGATTGCATTTTGGGCTTGGTGGATGTTTCGGGCTGTTGCGCAGCATTTGCATCGGCACCTTCACGCATGGCTTTTTTCATAGCCTGCTGTTCAAAATATGCGGCAAGATTTGATTGCGTATCAACAAGTTCACTTGAAGTGATCATTGCAGACTGGCTATTAAGTTCCTGTTGCAAATATGCTTTTGGGTCTTTTTCTGCTGCATTGGCATCAGCTTCTGGCATTTCGATGCGCCGCCCCAAACCAAATCGGTTAAAGGCGCGAAACACTGAATATTTTTCACCTGCAAGGGCCATCGCACTCTCCTGATTCATAACAAGCAGACGCTACGGCAAACAAAATTCCGTTGCAGCCTTACATATGTTTAAATTTCATCTTGGATGAAAGACAGGTTCAAGGTAAACAAACAGAAATTTGGAATGAATATTGTGGCCAATGCAACAAACGACAACGCTTCTTTGAAAACAAGATTTGCCGCCTATAGGCGCAATTTTATTTATACCAATGGCGAAAGGCTAACCCGCGCCCTCACTCGTTTTTTCGCCAGCCAGTCGTTGGTTGAAGACAAGCCGATTTTGGATTCAAAGCATTTTCCGTTTCTGCAACAGTTTACAGACAACTGGGAAGTGATCCGTGACGAAGTTGTTGGCATTCTTAAAAACCGTGAAGAAATTCCGGCGTTTGAAGAAGTGTCTCCTGAACAACATTGGATTGCCAAGGGCAAAAATTGGCGCACATTTTTTCTGTTTGGCTTTGGTGAAAAACTTCCCGGCAATTGCGCCAAGGCTCCTGTCACCACAGCGCTGCTTGAAAAAGTGCCAAATCTACAAATCTCTTGGTTTTCCATCCTCAGCCCCGGTTATCATATTCCGCCACATCGTGGCGTTACCAAAGGCATTGTGCGTGCTCATCTTGGTTTGATCATTCCAAAAAACGCTGAAAAATGCCGTATCCGTGTTGATGATCAAATTCGCGTTTGGCATCCGGGCGAAATTTTTGTGTTGGATGACACCTATGAACATGAAGTGTGGAATGACACTGATGAAGAGCGCGTGATTTTAATTTTTGATTTTGATCGTCCAATGAAATGGCTTGGGCGCAATTTGTTGCACACATTCATTTATGCAATGAAATTTACGGCATTTTATCAAGAGCCAAAGAAAAATATGATGACCTTTGAACAAAGGTTCGAAGCGGCCACGCGGCGGAACAATGAAAATTTGGAAAAGCTGGCCGATGCACAGGAAGCAGCTCGCAAAAAATAGTTAAATGCGAGCGGCGGCGGGTTGCCAGCAATCGAGATTGCTGCTGTCGGCGGCCTTTGTGGTTGCAAGTTGACTGGCTGCGAAGAATCCCCAATTCAAACCAATAATCCACCAAAGATGCCGCCAATGTTCAGTGTCAATTTGCACGGCTTGCAGTGAGACCGCAACCAAACAGGCAAATGCCGTGATGGCATAGGGTTGAAACTCTGTGCGTTTAAAAACTGTGCGCAAACCAACGTAAAGATTTGAACTTACCATCGCCAAATAGGTTATGCCGCCCAGCCAACCAAACGATGAAAACGCATTGACAAAGCTGTTGTGGGGGTTTTCACGAAACACCAAAGCAAATTGATAGGGCCCAAGGCCAAGCGGATATTGCAGCAACAACGGAATTGAATTTAATTGGTTGCCAAATCGACCCGTTTCACCAGCATCATAATTTTTAACAAGTGTGAGCCGATCAAGAAACAAAAACCGCACTTCGGGAATGCTCATTAGAAAAATGATCATCACGATAACGGCACCAATTGCTGCAACAGCCGAAAACGCAATATTGGTGCGCGCTCGCATGGTGGGCGCAAGAAAAAACGTAAGCACCATCATAAGGCCGGTGGAAAGCATAACATTGATCCAAGCGCCACGCGAAAAAGCCAAAAACAAACCCATTAAAATAATTCCAACCCGCAGGAAATTGAATGGTGATCGTTTGATGGTTCCGAGTGCCAGCGCTTGCAACATGCCAACTGCAGGCAAAACCAGATACGTGGAAAACACGTTGGGATCTTTAAATCCACCTGTCGCACGGTCGTTCAGTGTGAAATAAGATGAGAATGACGTGAAATGAAAATAACCAATCAGCCCCAATATGGCCGCAATCGTGGCACCCGTCCAATAGGCGCGCATAATCAACAAATAATGTTTTGCAGGAGCTTCAGCAATATAGGCCGCAATAAAAATTCCGGAAAGCGACATATAAAATGTTGTGAATACGAATTTATAGCTGCCATAATCCAAGTCATCGCGCACCTTCATATAACTGAGAATGCCACCCACATTGTAGAGTATAAGCAAGGCCATCAACGGCATGATCGTTGGAGTTATTTTCAAACCGCTGCGATAAAACAAGACCAAGGTGAAAAAGAAAATCAAGTCGCAAACGGCGGGTTCGATTGTCACATAAAACGAGGTGAGAAAAATCAAACTGATGAATGCGTTTTGCAACTTAATGCGCGCGTTTTCACCCAGCACAACAGCCCGGTTAGGTTCTGTGGCGTAAGTGCTCATTGATTTGTGGTTTTTGCTGTGGTCATAACTTACCAAACTCTAAACAGAGTAGGTTAACGGAAGCTTGATATTGGGGGGCAAAACGCCACCCCTTCCACAATCACCAAAGCGTCCCTATCTATGCTAACACACATAATCTGATTCACTGAAGAGGCGCACATGCACGATCCACAAGATTTCATCACCAGGGCTGCTTTTTGGCCCTCCGTTATTCAGCAAGAAAGCCGTGGCGAACGGGTTTACGATTTGCCTTCCAGGCTTCTGCGCGAACGCATCATTTTCATAACCGGCCCGATTGACGATCAAGTCGCTGCTTCTGTTTGTATGCAGCTGTTGTTCCTTGAAGCTGAAAACCCAAAAAAAGAAATTGCCATGTACATCAATTCGCCCGGCGGCGTGGTGACATCTGGCCTTTCAATCTATGACACGATGCAATTCATACGCCCACAAATCTCAACGATGGTGATGGGGCAGGCGGCCTCTATGGGGTCACTTCTTCTTTGTGCTGGTGCTGCAGGCCAGCGCTATGCTTTGCCGCATTCATCCGTGATGGTTCATCAGCCTTCTGGCGGTTATCAAGGCCAAGTAACTGACATTATGATCCATGCCCGTAACGTGGAAGCGTTGAAGCGCCGCTTGAATGAGATCTACGTCAAGCACACTGGTCGTACCATGGAAGAGGTCGAAAACGCGCTGGAACGTGACAATTTCTTAACCGCGGAAGATGCCGTGAAGTTTGGTTTGATTGATAAAGTGCTCGACAAACGCCCAGAGCCAAGCGATTCCAAATAGTTACGTGTTTTTTCAGCGTTCACGCCGACAACAAAGAATTATGACAAATGTCGGTTGTGAGCAAGAATTGCTTAACGCCATTGTTGCAAGCTGGATTTGAGTCGTATGAATGGGCTAATCTCCAACGCTTGAACATCCGTAATGAGTCCCGAAAGTGAGGAAATATGAGCAAGAACGCACCAACCGACAGTAAGAATACGCTGTATTGCTCATTCTGTGGCAAAAGCCAGCATGAAGTGAGAAAGCTTATCGCTGGTCCAACCGTGTTCATCTGCGATGAATGCGTTGAGCTTTGCATGGATATTATTCGTGAAGAAAATAAGTCATCTCTCACGAAGTCGAAAGATGGCGTGCCAACACCGCACGAAATTCGCAAAGTGCTGGATGATTATGTCATCGGCCAAGATTATGCAAAGCGCGTGCTTTCAGTGGCGGTTCACAACCATTATAAACGCCTGAACCACGGCACCAAAACAGGTGATGTGGAACTGGCAAAATCTAACATTTTGTTGGTGGGCCCAACGGGTTCCGGCAAAACATTGTTGGCCCAAACGCTGGCTCGCATTTTGGATGTGCCCTTCACGATGGCTGATGCGACAACTTTGACCGAAGCTGGTTATGTTGGCGAAGACGTTGAAAACATCATTTTGAAGCTGCTTCAATCTGCTGATTATAACGTTGAAAAAGCCCAACGCGGCATTGTTTACATAGATGAAATCGACAAGATCAGCCGAAAGTCTGATAACCCATCGATTACGCGCGATGTGTCGGGCGAAGGTGTTCAACAGGCCTTGCTGAAGATTATGGAAGGCACGGTTGCATCGGTTCCGCCACAAGGTGGCAGGAAGCACCCTCAGCAAGAATTTTTGCAGGTTGATACCTCAAACATTCTGTTCATTTGCGGCGGCGCATTTGCGGGCTTGGAACGCATCATTTCGCAACGTTCAAAAGGCACGGGCATTGGCTTTGCGGCCACGGTTCGCGGGCCTGATGAGCGCCGCACCGGGCAAGTGTTGCGTGAGTTGGAACCAGAAGATTTGCTGCGCTTTGGTTTGATCCCTGAATTTGTAGGTCGTTTGCCGGTTGTGGCAACGCTTGAAGATTTGGATGAAGCAACGCTGGTTGAAATTCTGTCGGCGCCGAAAAATGCCATCGTGAAGCAATATCAACGGCTGTTCGAAATGGAGGGCGTAAAGCTCACTCTTCCAGAGGATACATTGCGGGCAATTTCACGCAAAGCGATTGAACGCAAAACGGGTGCGCGTGGTTTGCGTTCCATCATGGAAGCGATTTTGCTGGATACAATGTATGATCTACCCGGCATGGCTGGCGTTGAAGAAGTTGTCATCTCGAAAGAGGTTGTTTCTGGCGATGCCAAACCGTTGTTGATTTATGCAGATCGCGAAATTGCAGGCAACGCAAAAATGGCTCCAGCCTCAGCCTAACAAGGTCTTGAAACGCATGTGGACAAAACCCACATGTGTTTCACATCAACGCTGTAGGGTGCTGAAACTCAGGCCCAGCAGCAGAAGGAAAAAGAATGACCAAAACTTCTCTGCCTATTGAAACATTGCCGGTTTTGCCACTGCGCGACATCGTGGTGTTTCCTCACATGGTTGTACCACTTTTCGTTGGCCGCCAAAAATCCATCAACGCCTTGGAAGAAGTGATGCGTGAAGATAAGCGCATTTTGCTTGTGGCCCAGCGCAATGCTGGCGATGATGAACCCACCGCCGAAACCATTTATGATGTGGGCACGCTGGCTCAAGTGTTGCAGTTGTTGAAGTTGCCAGACGGCACAGTTAAAGTGCTGGTCGAAGGCACCGAACGCGCCAAGGTTAAGCGCTTCACAGATCGGACTGATTTTTTTGAAGCTGATATTACGTTGCTTCCCAATATTGTTGAAACTGGGACAGATGCTGATGCGCTTGCCCGCACCGCAGTGACGCAATTTGATTCCTATGTGAAGCTGAACAAGAAAGTGCCGCAGGAAGTTTTGGCCACCATTGGCCAGATCACTGATCATGCAAAATTGGCTGATACCATCGCAGCACATCTTGCCGTGAAAATTCCTGAAAAGCAGGCTTTGCTCGAAACGCAATCTGTTGAGGAGCGTTTTGAAAAATGCTTTGCCATGATGGAAGGTGAAATTTCTGTTCTGCAAGTTGAAAAGCGCATCCGTGGCCGCGTCAAGCGCCAGATGGAAAAAACCCAACGCGAATATTATTTGAATGAGCAAATGAAGGCCATTCAAAAAGAGTTGGGTGACGGCGAAGGCGGCGAAAAGAACGAAGTTGAAGAGCTTGAAAAGCGCATCAACGACACGAAGCTCTCAAAAGAAGCCCGTGAACGGGCAGATGCTGAAATTAAAAAATTGAAGACGATGAGCCCGATGTCGGCTGAAGCCACGGTTGTTCGCAACTATCTTGATTGGTTGCTCAGCATTCCATGGCAGCAGAACAGCAAGGTGAAATCAGATTTGAATTTCGCTCAAGGTGTTTTGGACGCTGATCACTTCGGATTGGAAAAAGTCAAAGATCGCATCACCGAATATCTGGCTGTTCAAACCCGCACGAAGAAAATGCGTGGCCCAATTTTGTGCCTCGTTGGCCCTCCAGGTGTTGGTAAAACCTCGCTGGCAAAATCCATTGCCAAAGCAACAGGGCGTGAATTTGTGCGCATGAGCCTTGGTGGTGTTCGTGATGAATCTGAAATTCGGGGTCATCGCCGCACCTACATTGGGTCTATGCCCGGCAAAATCATCCAATCGATGAAGAAAGCCAAGAAATCCAATCCGCTGTTCTTGCTCGACGAAATCGACAAGATGGGCATGGATTTCCGTGGTGATCCTTCTGCGGCTTTGCTTGAAGTGTTAGACCCTGAACAAAACTCAACATTCATGGACCACTATCTTGAAGTGGAATATGATTTGTCGAACGTTATGTTTGTGACAACTTCAAACACGTTGAACATTCCGCCAGCACTGTTGGACCGCATGGAGATTATTCGCCTTGCTGGTTACACAGAAGAAGAGAAGGCTGAAATTGCCAAGCGCCATCTTGTGCCAAAGGCCATGGAAAACCATGGGCTGGACAAGAAGGAATTTGAAGTGACAGCCGATGCCATCAAAACCGTGATTGAAAACTACACCCGCGAAGCAGGTGTGCGTAGTCTTGAACGTGAAACAAATTCCTTGGCGCGTAAAGCTGTCAAAGATTTGCTGATGGGCAAGAAAAAGAAAATCAAGGTTGATGCTGAACTTGTGAAGAAATATCTGGGCGTGCCCAAATATAAACACGACATGGCCGAAGGCGAAGACCAGGTTGGCGTTGTAACTGGCTTGGCATGGACAGAGGTTGGTGGTGAACTTCTCACCATCGAAGCTTTGATGATGCCCGGCAAAGGCAAAATGACAGTGACTGGCAACCTGAAAGACGTGATGAAAGAGTCGATTTCTGCCGCATCGTCTTATGTGCGCTCCAGATCTACAACCATCGGTGTAAAACCGCCGGTGTTTGACAAGCGCGACATTCACGTTCACGTGCCTGAAGGTGCTACACCAAAAGATGGCCCATCGGCAGGCATTGCTATGGCAACGGCCATTGTTTCGGTGATGACTGGCATTCCCGTTCGCAAAGATGTTGCCATGACTGGCGAAATCACCTTGCGGGGCAGGGTGTTGCCCATTGGTGGGCTGAAGGAAAAATTGCTGGCTGCCCTGCGTGGTGGCATCAAAACAGTGATGATCCCCGAAGAAAACACCAAGGATTTGGAAGATGTTCCAGATTCAGTGAAAAATGGAATGAAGATCATTCCAGTGGCCCGCATGGACGATGTGATGAAAATTGCATTGGTGCGCCAGCCCGAAGCCATCGCTTGGGATGAAGAAGCTGAGGAAGCTGCAGCAGCTGCACGCGCTTTGGCCGAACGCACAGGCGCTGCAATCCGGGCCCATTAGGCCCAAACCGAACAGGTTAAAAATGCCCGCGCAAGCGGGCATTTTCATGTGGCGTGAACAGAATAACTGCTTTCATCCTGAAAATGTCTCTGCTATAGCCCAGCCACCAAACGCCCTTAGGGCAGGGTCAGCGACGATGCGGGCGTGGTGAAATTGGCAGACACGCAGGATTTAGGTTCCTGTGGGGTAACTCGTGGGGGTTCAAGTCCCTCCGCCCGCACCAAACCCTGGCTTTAAGCTGGCATAACGTGAAGTGAGAGAAAAGACATGCAAGTTACGGAAACTGTAAACTCTGGCCTGAAGCGCGAATTCAAAGTTGTTGTGAATGCCGCTGATCTGAACAAAGAGCTGGATGCCAAGTTGAAAGACATCGCCGGAAAAGCCCAAATCAAGGGTTTCCGCCCCGGCAAAGTGCCTGTGGCCCATGTGAAAAATCTTTATGGCAAATCTGCCATGGCCGAAGTTATTCAAACCACGGTTGATAACCATGCGCGCCAAGTGTTCACAGATCGCAATCTGAAGCCTGCTTATCAACCCGAAGTGAAACTTCCGGAAGATGAAAAGGAAGTGAATGACGTTGTGGCCGGAAAGGCCGATTTGTCCTTCACCGTGGCATCTGAAATCGTTCCAGATTTTGAAGTACAAGATTTCTCTGGCATCGAATTGCACAAGCACATCGTTGCACCATCAGATGAGCATATGACAGAAGCGCTTGCCAACCTTGGCAACCAATACAAAGGCTTTGAAGCCAAAAAAGAAGGCGAAAAAGCCGGGACAGGCGACCGTGTTAACATCAACTTTGTCGGCTCAATCGACGGCGTTGAATTTGATGGCGGCAAGGGCGACGATATTCCTTTGGAAATTGGCTCAAACCAATTCATCCCCGGTTTTGAAGAACAATTGATCGGCACCAAAGCTGGCGATGATGTGACCGTAAAAGTAACATTCCCGGCGGAATATGGCGCCGCCAATTTGGCTGGCAAAGCCGCTGAATTTGCCGTGAAAGTAAACGGCGTTGAAGCCCCAGCAGAATCCAAGATCGACGAAGATTTTGCCAAGCGTATTGGCTTTGAAGATTTGTCCAAGTTGCAAGACATGGTGAAAACCGGTTTAGAGCGTGAATTTGGCCAGATGACAGCCATGAAATTGAAGCGCGATGTTTTGGACGCAATGGACAAGCAATATTCATTCCCCTTGCCAGAAAAGCTGGTTGAAGCAGAATTCCAAACCATTTGGTCTGCTCTCACCAATGAAATGACCAAGGCCGCAAAATCTTTCGCGGATGAAAACACCACGGAAGAAAAAGCCCGCGAAGAATATCGCAAAATTGCTGAACGTCGCGTGCGTTTAGGCCTTGTGCTGGGCACAATTGGTGAGAAAGAAGCCATCACCATCACAGACCAAGAATTGCAATCCGCGTTAATTTCGCGTGCGCGCCAATTCCCCGGCCAAGAAAAACAAGTGTTCGATTTTTATCGCAAGAACAGCAATGCTCTGATGGAACTGCGCGGCCCGATTTTTGAACAAAAGGTTGTGGACGTGATCATTGGCAAAGCCAAGGTGACAGACAAACACGTAACCCGCGAAGAATTGAAAAAGCTGGTTGAAGATGATGAAGAAGTCTCAGCATAACTTCACTTAAGTTTTTTAAAGAGGGGCAGCTTGGTCTGCCCCTTTTTTATGCGCTGTCCATTTCGTGAGCACGCGGAATGCCGTAACACTGGCGAAACAAGCACTGCTGATTCTTAATTTCAGCGGCAAACCCTGCGGTGGCAAAACAATGAGCAAAATCAAATACAAACGCATCTTGTTAAAGATTTCGGGTGAGGTTTTGATGGGTGCCCAAGGTTTTGGCATTGATCTGGCAACCGTTGGCCGCGTTGCCGACGAGGTTTTAGCTCTGAAAAACCAAGGCGCCGAAGTTGCATTGGTGATTGGCGGCGGCAATATATTCAGGGGCTTGGCCGGCGCTGCCAAAGGCATGGACCGCGTTTCAGCTGATCATATGGGCATTATGGCCACCGTGATGAATGCCTTGGCCATGCAGGGTGTTCTCAATTCCAAAGGCGTTGATGCGCGCATGTTATCCGCCATTGCCATGCCCACTGTTTGCGAAACCTATGCGGCCGCACGCGGCGTTCATCATTTGCAATCGGGCCGCGTGGTTATTTGTGCGGCGGGCACAGGCCTGCCATTTTTCACCACCGACACAGGTGCCGCGTTGCGTGCCGCTGAATTGAAATGTGATGCGCTTTTTAAAGGTACCAGCGTTGACGGGGTTTATTCAGCTGATCCGAAAACAAATCCAAATGCCAAGCGCTATGAACACGTAACATTTAATGATATTTTGGCGCAAGATTTGCGCATTATGGATCCGGCTGCAATCGCCCTTGCGCGAGATAACAACATTCCGGTAGTTGTATTTTCCATTCGTGAAGCCGGAAACGTCAGCAAAGTTTGGCAAGGTTCTGGCCAGTTCACACTTGTAACAAAGGATTAGATTATGGCCGCACCAACCCCCTTCAACGCCGCTGATATTAAACGCCGAATGCAAGGCGCAATCGACTCTTTGAAGCACGATTTTGGCGGCCTTCGCACGGGCCGCGCCTCGGCAAGTTTGCTCGACCCTGTTATGGTTGATGCCTATGGTTCTAAAATTCCAATCGTACAGGCAGCATCAGTCACGGTGCCTGAACCCCGCATGCTGCAAGTGAATGTGTGGGATCGCGGTTTGGTCATCGCCGTTGAAAAAGCCATCATGGCTTCAAACTTGGGGTTGAACCCCCAGACTGAAGGCCAAATCATTCGCCTGCGCATGCCAGATTTAACGCAAGATCGCCGCAAGGAGTTGGCAAAAGTTGCGCATACCTACGCTGAAAAAGCTCGTGTTGCTGTGCGCAATGTGCGCCGCGATGGCATGGACCAATTAAAAGCTTTGGAAAAAGCAAAATTGATTGGTGAAGATGAAGAAAAAACCAAGGCCGATGAAGTTCAAAAAATGACAGACGCAACGATCAAAGATATTGATGCCACGTTGAAAACCAAAGAAGCAGAAATTATGCAGGTTTGAGATAAAACTGTGAGCAGCCAAAACCACATTCCGCGTCACGTTGCCATAATTATGGACGGCAATGGTCGTTGGGCCTCTGAACGTGGTCTGCCGCGATCAGCGGGCCATAAAGCAGGTATCGATGCCTTGCGCAGAGCGGTGACGTGTGCGCAAGATATGGATGTGGAATGTCTGACGATTTATTCCTTCAGCACTGAAAATTGGTCACGGCCAAAAGCTGAAGTGGCGTTTCTGCTGGCACTGCTCAAACGTTTTATTCGCCAAGATGTGGCTGATCTGCATAGCAAGGGTGTTCGAATCCGCGTGATTGGTGCGCGTGAAGATTTGGAACCCAGTTTGGTTCGCATGTTGAATGATGCCGAACAACTCACTGAAGCCAACACCCAACTCACCCTTGTGGTGGCTTTTAACTATGGCAGCCAACAGGAAATTTTGCGCGCCACGCAAAAGTTGGCCCATGACGTGGCGGCTGGCCGATTGGCACCAAACGATATAACCATGGCCCATATCGAAGCCAATCTTGAAACCGCCCCCATGCCACCGGTTGATCTTCTCATCCGCACTGGCGGCGAAGAGCGCATTTCAAATTTCCTGCTTTGGCAATGCGCCTATGCAGAATTTATATTTTTGCGGCAATATTGGCCAGATTTTGATGCGGTACTGTTTGAAAAGGCCGTGGCAACCTATCAATCGCGTGAACGTCGATTTGGTGGGCTTAAAGCAAAATCTGCATGACGGCACCCGCCACGCCAAAATGGGCTGATTTGGGTTTGCGTTCAGCCTCTGCCATCGTTCTGATGCCCGTTGTGCTTTATGCCGTGTGGCAGGGCGGCATTTGGTTTCAAATGTTAATTGCGGTTTTGGCCGTTCTCATCGCCCAAGAATGGGCCAACATTGTCCATGGCGGCAGTTCAAGGCTGTTTGGGCTTTTGGCTTTAGCGGGTCTTTCAGGCGTGTTTGTGACACAAGCCCAAGGGTTGGATGCGGCTTGTGCCGTGATTTTGGTTCTGTGGCTTTTATCAGTTTTAGCGTGGCTAAAAAATGCTGGCACAAGCTCGATCTGGTCGTTGCTTGGCGTTTTTTACGTGGGCCTTCCGATGATCGCGCTTTATTTGTTGCGCAATGACGGCGCTTTGGGTGTTTGGGCTGTTTTGTGGTGCTTTCTCATCGTCTGGGCCGCAGATATAGCAGCCTATTTCGCGGGGCGCATGATTGGGGGCCCGAAGCTTGCGCCATTGCTTTCACCAAAAAAAAACCTGGGCGGGTTTGGGCGGCGCGGTATTCGGTGCCGCAGCTCTTTCCGTCGCCTATGCTTGGAGTTTGGGTTTCAACGGTTTTCATCTCGCCCTGTTGGCAGCAATTCTCGCACTGGTTGAACAGGCCGGAGACATTTGTGAAAGTGCCATGAAAAGGCGCTATGGCGTTAAAGACTCAGGCAATTTCATCCCTGGCCACGGCGGCGTGTTAGACCGGGTTGACGGTCTTTTGGCCGTTGTTTTGATTGCAACGATTATCGGTTTTGCCCACCGAGCGGGCCAGCCAGCCGAGGGGCTTTTGCGTTGGTAACCATCTTGCCCGATTGTTGACGCAATGCCCGTGCTTTGTGGTTAAGATTCGGTAAATAGATCAATTCAAATAGAGTTGATTGCGCGTTGCGGGGTAGATCAGATGCAGTTTATAGCCAATTTTTCGCCAGCCTATTTCGGCTTCTCAATTCTAGCCCTATTGGTTATGATTGTGATTATCGTGTTCATCCACGAATTTGGCCACTTCATTGTGGGTCGTTTGTGCGGCGTTAACATCGAAGCCTTTTCCATTGGTTTTGGCCGCGAAATTTTTGGTTTTAACGATAGGCATGGCACCCGCTGGAAAATTTGCATGTTGCCCTTGGGCGGCTATGTGAAGTTTGAAGGCGATGCAAACGCCGCAAGCCTGCCCTCAGCAACGCATTCACCTTCACCCACATCATTACAGGGTGCAGCACTTTGGAAGCGTTTCTTGATTGTGTTGGCAGGACCCGTTTCAAATTTCATTCTGTCGATCGTCATTTTCGCAAGCATGGCCATATTTGTTGGCGAATATGTTATTCCCGCAAAAGTGGGCGGTGTTAAAGAAAACAGCGCCGCCAGTGCCGCTGGCCTGCAAGTGGGTGATCTCATTCGCAAGATTGATGGAAAATCCATTGCAAGCTTTGCTGATATTACTGAAGCCATGGTGCTTCAAGGCGAAACCCCGGTGCTGCTCACCATTGAGCGCGGTGGCCAAACTTTCGACGTAAGCTTAACGCCTAAAACCCAAATCGTAGATGATGAAATTAACGGTAAGATGAAACGCAGCCTGATTGGCATTTCATCTGATGCAACCAACGCCCAAGCCGTCAAATCAACCGTGGTTGAAGGCCTTACAATCGGTGTGAACCGAACATGGTTCATCACCTCAACCACCATGCGTTACTTGGGCAAAATGTTTTTAGGCCTGGAAAGTGCCGATCAGATGCACGGGCCCATCGGAATTGCCAAAATGGCCGGCACAACGGCCTCCATGGGGCTGGCAACATTCATCTTTTTTATTGGCTATATTAGCGTTTCCATAGGTCTTGTTAACCTATTCCCAATCCCAATGTTGGATGGTGGCCACTTAGTGTTTTTTATCATCGAAGGGATTATGGGAAAACCGGTTAGTCAGCAGACGCAAGAATGGAGCTTTAGAATTGGTCTTTCGGCCATTCTGATGCTTGTTATTTTTGTGTCGAAGAATGATTTGTTTTCAAGGTTCTAGCCCATCATAATTCAAACGGATGTTTCATTTGCATTCGAAACAAAAATGGTTAAAACGCGACATAGTTATGTAACTGTTCGAGGACGGCTCGTTGAGTTTAAGAGTGGCAATTTGATGCGTATGAAATTTAGCCTAGTTGGGCTCCTCGTTGCGGTTTTAAGTTTTAGCTTGCCTTTGTCGGCTGGTTTTATGTCGCTGTCTGTTTCAGCTCAAGCTGCCACCAATAATGTAATAATTGAAGGCACCCAGCGCGTAGAGCGCGAGACAATTTTGTCTTACCTGCAGTTTGGCCCTAATGAGGCTGTCAGCTCTGAAAAAATTGACGCATCGATTAAAACCCTTTTCCAAACGGGTTTGTTTTCAGATGTTAAAATTTCGCGCCGTGGCGGTTCCATCGTGATCAGTGTTGTTGAAAACCCCATGATCAACACCGTGAACTTTGAAGGCAACAGCGAAATTGATGACGACACCTTGAAAAAGGAAGTTGAAGTTCGTGAGAGCAACATTTTCACAAAATCACGCGTGCAAAGCGACACGCGCCGCATTTTGGCGCTTTACCAA